>JACKFF010000015.1 GCA_020632595.1 Nitrospiraceae bacterium
TGTTTTTTATCATGCCCCTGGCATAGTTCAGTCCAAATAAGAGAACGGTCTAGGAGTAAAGGTTCTGGTGTTCCAGGTTAGGTTGAGCGCCGCGGTGGACAAGTTGGGCTGTATGGATGGTCTCGATCGATCGACCCCATCCAAGGATGTGGCTTGGTTCTGGAAACTTCTTGGGAAATCCTGTAATTTCAGGGGTCTATGGCGATTTTCGTTGCTGAGTTAGGCTTAGCTTTAGGATTTGTTGCATGCCCTGAATACGGTGTGCTTCCCTCGGACGACCTTCCTCAACCGCTCTTTGACGCCATGACCAGTGTGGTCTTCTTTTCGTACACCACTTCTTAGGGAAAGCCGGTTTGGGTAGGTGAATCGTCATGACAAGATTTCTCAATCGATGGAATAGGCCTTTAGCCCTGATTGACAGGGACTGACATGTCTGTTAATTATTTTATTAGCAACAATGAAGTTGCTGTTCATTCGGGAAGAGGTGGTTGTGGACAATGGGCGTCCAATTCCTTAGAGGGGATTGGGCGTTTTTTTTTATTTTAGTCGAATGCGAAAAATGGGAGATGGGTCGAGGGAACTGACACTTTGAATCGACAATCTTTCTAAACGAACGGTTTAGCCATTAGGTAAGAAACAGCATTCATACTCCATCATTCGAGGAGCGAACGGTGGGGAAGGTGGCAAAGGCGCCACTGCCCGGGCAAGGCGGACGAATCCGACCGTAGCTCAGGCAGTTGGCGCTTTTTTTTTTGACAACTGTACAACTTGGTTAAGGAGAACGTCATGCATACGGTGGATGTCGAACGGATGGTTCAGCTGGCAGAGAGGAAAGTGGGGTATCTCCAAAGCAATCCCATCGGATACCTCGTTTTATCCGCCCTGGCAGGTATTTATCTCGGGTTTGGGATCTGCCTGATCTTCAGTGTGGGTGCTCCATTTTGGTCCGGAGGTTCTGCCGGATTGAAACTCGTAATGGGCGTCTCATTTGGCATTGCGCTGACGCTCGTCATCTTTGCGGGATCGGAACTATTTACCGGAAACAATATGGTGTGTGCCCTTGGTGCTCTGGCCAAGGCCATCACCATAAAAGAGGCCGGGCTGATTTTTTTCTGGTCCTTTACAGGCAATCTCGTCGGATCATTGGGGTTGGCTTGGTTGGTCGCCTATTCAGGCGTGGTGGGAAAGGCGCCGCAAAGCGATCTGTTGCTGCACGTGGCATCCCTCAAAATGAATCTACCGATAGGTGAACTGTTTATTCGCGGGATTCTTTGCAACTGGCTTGTGTGTTTGGCGGTGTGGACGGCATCCCGCACGACCAATGATGCGGCTAAAATCATGCTGATTTTCTGGTGCCTCTTCGCGTTCATCGGAAGCGGGTTTGAGCACAGCATTGCGAATCAATCGCTACTGGGAATCGCGCTATTTCTTCCACATGGTCCGGATGTTTCCTGGGCCGGGTTTTTCTGGAATCAGATGTGGGTGGTATCCGGAAATATCGTCGGTGGGGTCGTGTTTATGGGAGGTGCCTATTGGATCATCAGTCCTGTGAGTGGGTGGATCAAGAAAACAGAAAGGGTCGTGGAATGTGCCGCACCTGAATCGTCACGGCCGATTAATCTACCAGCGGAGGGGAAATTATCATCTCATCCCCTGGCTGTTGCTGGGAAAAATTAGAAAATCCCACGGATTGTTGAGGAAATCGAGAAAGACAGCAGGAAGGGATTCTCATGAATAAGATTGAAGTGCTCAAGGGGGAAAAAGACGGCTTGGACATCAAAGAGGATATTGCCCGATATGCCGAATTAGGGTGGGAGGCGATCCCGGATGAAGATATTCAACGCCTGAAATGGCATGGATTATTTTTGCGAAATCCCACGCCGGGATACTTCATGATTCGCGTGCGGATTCCAGGAGGAAGAACCACGTCGGTCCAGATGCGCACATTGGCGCACCTCGCAAACACATTTGGAAACGGTGTGCTGGATCTGACGACCCGTCAGCAGTTTCAATTACGCCATATGAAGATTGAGCATGTGCCGGAAGTGTTTCGTCAAATGGAAGAGGCGGGCTTGTACTCGTTACAAACCGGCATGGATAACGTCCGCAACATCATGACTTGCCCGGTGGCAGGGTTGACGGCGCAGGAACAACTGGACGCCACGGATCTGGTCAAGCGGCTCACAGAAGAACTGGTCGGGCATCGGGCATATTCGAATCTTCCACGAAAATTTAACATGGCGATTACCGGTTGTCTTGACAATTGCTTACATCTTGAAACACAAGATCTGGCGCTGGTGCCTGCCAGGGTCGAGGGGGAGGGCAGTGCGGTCACTGGATTTAACCTGTTGGCCGGAGGCAAACTTGGATCCGGCGGGTATCGCATTGCCACCCCACTCGACGTGTTCGTGACTCCTGGGGAAGTCGTGGCGGTGACCGGAGCCATCCTTCGGGTCTTTCGGAATCATGGATGCCGGGACTCCCGTACGACTGCCAGATTGGCGTTTTTGTTGGATGACTGGGGCGAAGAACGATTTCGTCTGGAAGTGCAGCGGGAAGTGGGATGGGAATTGTCGCGAGCGGGGACCGATGTGCGGAAGTCGTCAGTCAACGATCATATGGGTGTCTATCGGCAAAAGCAGTCAGGCTTGAGCTATGTGGGGCTCAAAATTCCCGTCGGCCGTATTCAGGCAAATGATTTACATGGAATAGCCGGTCTGGCCGACGTCTATGGCACGGGAGAACTCCGCCTGGCAGCCAATCAAGCGGTCATCATGCCCAACGTTTCGGACCGGGTGTTGGGAGACCTGACGGAGGAGCCTTTATTACAACGCTTTGTGTACAATCCCACCCCGGTACAAAAGGGCCTGGTCAGTTGCGTAGGGAGTGACTACTGTAATCTTGCAGTCATTGAATCCAAAAGTCGGGCGATGGAAACCGCCAAACGCATTGAAGCGAGGATCGGTACGGAGATGAAACCCATCACCATGCACTGGTCGGGATGTCCGGCAGGCTGCGGGAATCATCTTGTAGCCGATGTCGGTTTGTTAGGGAAAAAGATTAAAGTCAAAGGGCAAGTGGTCGAAGCCGTGGATATTTTTGTGGGTGGCCGTTCCGGCCCTGATCCCAAACCGGCCATCAAGTTATTGGAAGATGTCCCATGCGATTCCCTGGCCGAGGTCCTAAGCGGAATTCTTCCGTACCATTCCCGGGAGAAGATGCATCGCACAAAGGCAAAAACCATAAGTAAGCGCAGCCTATCCCGGCGGGTCATTGATCCTGATACGACAATCAGCGGAAGGAACCAAACCGCGGCTACTTTACTTATCTCACCAATGAATTAAGCTCCAACCTGTTTGGAGATTTCTACCATCTATTGGGTAGACGTAGCATGGTTTCAAAGCTATTCTGATATCATGTCCCTATCACCTGCCTTTTACAGGACATGATTAAGCTTCTTGCCAAATTGCTCCGCGTCCTGAATTCCGAAACCGATCCAGGGCAAATTTCTTTGGGATTGTGTTTTGCGATGGTCGTAGGGCTCACCCCGCTTGTGAGCTTGCACAACCTATTTGTGCTTTTGCTGGTATTTATTCTGCGCGTGAATCTATCGGCTTTTGTGTTGGGGCTGGCGCTGTTTACGGGAATTGCCTATCTGCTTGATCCGCTTTTCCACCGGCTTGGGCTGGCCGTTCTGACCGCTTCGTCCCTGGCAGATCTTTGGACCTCCCTCTATCAATCCGTGTGGTGGCGACTGGAGCATTTCAATAATTCTATTGTGATGGGCAGCCTGGTGTTTTCGGTTGCGATGTTTGTCCCTGTTCTTCTGCTTTTGAACTTCCTGATACGTCGCTATCGCCAACATGTTATGGCTTGGGTCCAAAAAAGCAGGATTATGCAAATGTTCAAAGCCAGTAAGTTGTATCAGACCTATGAAACCCTTTCGTCATGGAGGCCGGGCTGATGACGAAATGGATCCGGTGGTGGGGACTTGGAGCGTTTGTGGTGTTTGCGGCCATTGTGGGTTGTGTGTGGATATTTTTTGTGGATGGCTGGGTGAAAGGTGCAATTGAAGCGGCGGGGACCAAAGCTGTAGGAGCCAAGGTGGAGGTTGAGGCGGCCGATCTCAGCTTGTTTCCGGCAGGACTCTCCTTGACGAGACTGCAAGTGACAAATCCCAAGACGCCTATGACGAATGCGGTGGAAGCTGCCAGGGTGACAATGAGTCTAGACGGATTGAACCTGCTTCGGAGAAAAGTCATTGTTGAGGAAATGACTGTGGAAGGGGTTCGATTGGATACTCCCAGAATCACATCCGGCGCCGTTAAGCCCGTCTCAGATGTGTCTCCTGAAGAGGAGCCCGGAATGTTTTCTGTTGCTCTTCCGGCTCTAGAAGTGCCTGACGTGAATGAAATTTTAGAGAACGAAGATCTGGAAACGCTCCGATTGATTGAAGCGCTGAAGGGAGATATGCAGCGGGAACAAGAGGCGTGGGAATCACGACTCAAGACGTTACCCGGAAAAGCCCAGCTCACCCAATATGAGGAGCGGGTAAGAAAATTAAAAAAAGCCGGGAAGGGAGGATTGGAGGGCTTGCTGGGAGGGGTTAGCGAAGTGCAAGCGTTGAAGCAGGATATTGAGCAGGAAATTGCCTCTCTCACAGGCGCCAAAAAGGAATTTGAAGATACTGTGGCGTTGTTCCGTACTCGGTTGCAGCAGATTCAAACCGCACCACAACGGGATATTCAGCACCTCAAGGCCAAATATAATTTGTCCCCCGAAGGATTGGCCAATATGAGCCAAACGCTATTAGGGCCGCAGATTGGATCGTGGGTTCACGAGGGGGCGGCTTGGTATGAGCGAGCGAAGCCGCTTCTGGAAGGAGCACGGACAGTGGGAGGGGAGGAAGGTCCTCAGGTGCACAAGCCTTTGCGGGGGAAGGGCCTGGATGTGCATTTCAAGGAAGCGCATCCGCTCCCGGACTTTCTGATTCGTTTGACGAAGGTATCGGTCGATTTAGACCTAGGGGAGTTGGCGGGGACTGTTCACAATATTACCACCGATCAACCGACTTTGGGACAACCCACGACATTCGCCCTTTCCGGGGACCGGTTGAAAGGGGTCCAGTCTGTCTCATTGGAAGGGGCTCTCAACCACGTGGAGCCAGCCGATTCCCAGGATCAGTTGAGGGTGCAGGCGAAAGGGTATGAACTGACCAATCTCGCATTGTTCAAAGATGCCAAGTGGCCGGTTACCCTGATGAGCGGGATGAGCGATCTCAATGTGAACACAGAACTCAAGGGCCAGGCCTTAACGGTTCATGGCGTCGGGAATCTTCGTGGCCTTCACCTGTCCGCAGGAAGGGAGGATGATTCCAATCCTTTGACCAAAGCCCTCAGCTCTGCCGTGACTGGTATTTCCCAATTGTCTATTCAGGCCGCTGTGACGGGGACATTGGAGCAACCTGATGTCACGATATCCTCCGACCTGGATCGTATACTTCAGGATGCGGCTGGCAAGATGGTGAATGAATTGGCTGCGAAGTTTGGTGCTGAGCTTCAATCGGCCATCTCGGCGAAAATTGCAGAACCGATGCAACAACTCAAGAATAAGTTATCCGGGTTTGAACGGATTGCCGGTGAGTTGACGGAGCGGGTCACGCAGCATCATGATGTGCTCAACAGTCTTCTGGAAAAAAGTCTTCCCAACAAAGGTCTAAAGGATCTTCCCGGCGGGTTCAAACTTCCCTTTTAACCGTGACCTCAAATATGTATTAAAATTCACAAAGCTTGTTGTAGGCGTCCAAGGCTGCAACTTTGTAGCATTCCGCTAGCGTGGGATAATTGAAGACTGTCGTAAGGAAGTATTCCAGCCCCCGTTCGGTATGGAGGATGGCCTGTCCGATGTGAATCAGCTCGGTTGCTCCCGTCCCGATCACGTGCACGCCCAATAGCCGGTGATCGATTCGATGAAATAACAGTTTCAACATGCCGTTTGGATCTCCCATAATTGTGCCCCTTGCGATTTCGCGGTAACGGGCGACTCCCACCTCATAGGGAACTTTTTCAAGTGTCAGCTGCTCCTCCGTAGCTCCTACCATAGAAATTTCCGGAATGGCATAAATGCCAACAGGAAACTGGCTTGTCATCGGTGTGGCTTCCATGTCGAAGGCATAGCAGGCCGCTAAACGGCCCTGCTCGGAAGATGTGGCCGCCAGGCTTGGGAAGCCGATGACATCGCCCGCAGCCAGAATATGCGGGACGGCCGTGCGATATTGCGAATCGACTTGCAGGCGGCCACGGGCATCCACGGTCAATCCGGCCTTTTCGAGTTGGAGTGTCGACGTGGCTCCCGTTCGTCCGACAGAATAGAGGACCAGGCCTGAGACCAGTCGTTTTCCGGAGGCCAAATGGATCACGACTTTTGGTGATGGTGTGCTCGCGATTTCTAATTTTTCGACAGTTTCACCGAGGCGAAAAGTCACCTGGTGATTACGCATCTGATAAATGAGTTCATCGACGATTTCGCCATCCAGAAATTCCAATGGTCGGATTCGTGTATCCACAAGGGTGACTTCTACGCCAAGTGCGCCTAACATTGAGGCATATTCAATGCCGATGATCCCGGCTCCAACCACAGTCATGGTTCGTGGGAGCTGTTCTAGTTGGATGATGTTATCACTGTCGAGAATATATTGGCCGTCAATGGCAATGTTCGGTGGTGGCGTGGGGATGGTTCCCACAGCAATCAGAATGTGGGCGCTCGACAGGGTTTGTGAATGTTGGTCGGTGTGAATCAATAGAGTGTGAGGATCCACAAAGGAGGCTTCCCCTTGTAAGAATTCCACATCGTTTCTTCGTAATTGATCGTTGATCACTTCACCTTCAATGCGAATGACTTCTGCCACGCGAGTGATCAGTTGCTCGGCCGTGGGTCGTATTTTCGCGGTGTCCGATAGACGACCCCAATGTTGATGGGGTCCGGTAAAGGACAAAACGGCTTCACGAAAGGTTTTACTGGGAATGGTTCCGGTCTCTAAACAGGAGCCGCCGACGGCACGCTTCTTTTCAATAACCGCCACGCGTTTTCCTACTTTGGCTGCTTGAATGGCCGCCCGTTGTCCGGCCGGTCCGCTACCGATACAAATCAGGTCGTATTGAAATGCTGAAGGTGTCGTGATCCGGGAGCTCATGATGATAGAACGAAGGAGGATACCATAACAGGCCTGCACTCAAAGCATAGCGTGGCAAAAGAGACAAGTACAGGTCAAGCTACCTCTGGATCCTGATAGCTGCATGATTGCTGTTGGGGTTAATAAGACAACCGGGGAGTGTGTCCACCCGTATATGCCTTGGTGGCCGGCGGAAATCCGGTTTGAAAGGGGGTAATAATCTTAGAAATGTATATGGGCTGTCCATCTTGATCTGTGGTGACTTTCCCGGGATGTCGAGGAGCCTCTTTGTATGTCGGGGACAGGCGACGTTCAAGGTGTAGGGGCTCGTGTGAGCGTATGGATGATGATTTCCGGAAAGCAGAACAGCCGAATGGGAAACAGGGAGGTGCCGACTCCTCGAGAGGTGTACCCGCGCATGGATTGATATTGCCAGGGGCCTGCCTTATAGGCTCTGGGGCAGCGGCAATGGGTAATGATGGGTTGGCTTCCTGGAAGACAGATTTGGCCTCCGTGTGAGTGGCCGCAGAGGTACAGATCCATCCCGGCAGTCGAGGCCTCAGGAATAATTTCCGGGGAATGCACTAAGAGAATTCGTACGGCGTCGGTGGGCGCGAGGCGTATGGCTTTCTCCAGGTCACCTGTTTCGTAATAATGGACATCATCTAATCCGAGGAGCCAAATCGCATCCGATCCCTTTTCCAGGGCTTGAGCTTCATTGAGGAGCATGCGGATTCCGCATCGCTCAAGTCCTGGCACCATTTCCAACCAATCGTGATTCCCCAAAATGCCGGTGACGCCATACGGAGCCTGGATCGTGCTGACCAATGACTCCATGAGTGTCAGTGTCTTGTCATAATGGCCATACGTGAGAAAGCGAAAATCGCCCGTCATGACGCACAGGTCGTATTGCAAGGTGGACAGAGCGGTCTGAAGCGCTTGGCCTTTATCGATCATCCCTTCGATATGAAGATCTGACAAATGCAGAATTCGAAATCCATCAAAGGATTCGGGCAGGTGAGGAATCGGGACGGTGTGCTCGACAATGCGATATTGGGAGGTATTCTTGACGGCCAGCGGCCAAAGGCCGGTCGACTTTAAGAGTGTTTTGATGAGCCAGGCAATGGCTGGAAATTCCTCCATGTGAATGTGGAGGTGATAACCTTTTAACAGAAGGGCCGAATAGTGGGCCTGCATTTCCATGCGTTGGCCTGCATGAGCAGACCCGATCCGTTCCACTAATTTGGCAAAGGCTTCCTGGTCGTGGTGCTGGGGCATGTGCTTGTCAGCCAAGTGGAATCAGAGGTAGCATAATCATTATGCAACGATTAGATCTCATGAATCCCGGGTTGCCCGATATCCAATTTGTCCTCATGGTATTGGCATTATGTACGGCAGATCTCGAAACGATGAATGCCCCACGTTCTGTGAGAGAGACGGTCTTTAATCGGTGTTGGGCATTAATGCATGAAAGCCCTCCGCCTGTGAAGACGCAAGAGCGGGTCCTGGATTTGACCCTGAGTGATGAAGTCACTCTGGAGGCCTTGGTCCATGTGATCCGACAGACTTTCGAGGAGCATGGTTTTGTTGAATTGACCTGGGATCATCCACCAAGCGAACCGACACGAGAATCGACTCCTGAAGCTCGTCCCTTGATCGAGCGGTTAGAACAGTGGGAACCTCCTCCAGACAATTTGAATCCTCCAGCATCTTCATCGAACTAATTCTTTATCCTGACCGGCGAAGATTTTTTTGGCCGGGTCCCCGCCCTGATAGATGGAGATCATCTCTGCTCAGCGAAGGATCATCCTGTAACTTCTGGTACGCAATAGCCCTGGAGCAAAAAAATATGAAACTGCGAAACGTGAGCCTCGTGATACTTAATGGGGGGTAAAAACAACCACCTGGAGAACAGGCGAACAACTCAAAAGGCAATGACCCTGTGAGATCTTGGTTGCGTAAACCTGTGTACGGACTTCCTGCACGTCATGAGTTGACCATTTTCACCTGTTTGGGCGTGGCCTGAGAAGAGCCAAAGGCACCCAGACTCCGGAATTTAGCCTCTCGCTGTTTTCGGAGTGCGTCGGGCGACATTTTCTGTAATTGCAAGAAATGAGTGTCGAGCGCCTCGGAGACCCGGTCGGCCATGAGTTTCGCATCGCGATGGGCTCCTCCCATGGGTTCAGGTATCACCTCTTCGATGATATTGAGTTTGCGTAACTCCGGTCCCGTCATTCGTAGGGCCGTTGCGGCCTCGGCGGATTTTGAGGCGTCTCCCCATAAAATGGCGGCGCAGCCTTCCGGGGAAATTACCGAATAAATGGCATGTTCCAGCATCAGAACCCGATCTGCCAACCCTAAGGCCAACGCGCCACCACTGCCGCCTTCTCCGGTGACCACGGCAAGAATCGGCACTTGCAATCGGGACATTTCCAGTAAATTTCTGGCAATGGCCTCAGCCTGGCCGCGTTGCTCCGCATCGACGCCGGGGTAGGCTCCTGGAGTATCGATAAAGGTGATGATTGGTCGGTTAAAGCGTTCCGCTAATTTCATGAGACGCAACGCTTTTCGATAGCCTTCAGGTTTGGCCATACCAAAATTCCGGCGCATGCGTTCTTTTAAGGTCTTTCCTTTTTCATGACCGATGGCCATGATGGAGCGGCCCTTCCATGTGGCAAACCCTCCAATAATCGCCCGGTCGTCGCCGAACAGGCGGTCACCATGGAGTTCCATAAACCCATTGGTCATGTGCTCCAGGTAATCAGAAATCGAAGGGCGCTGTGGGTGTCTGGCGATTTGGCTACGTTGCCATGGGGAAAGATTGGCATAGATCTCACGTTCAAGGTTTGCCAGTTGTTCGGTGGATTTGACGATGGCATCCTGAACCGAGACCTTTTTGGATTTTGATTTCACTAACTTGGCGATGCGTTCTTCAAGTTCCTTCAGGGGTTTTTCAAAGTCCAGGTATTCACGCACGGACAAGCTCCTTGGTAGAGGGAAATTATTGGAAAGTGACCGTGGATGTGCCGAGGAGATGTTCCACTTCTTCTAAAAACTCCGGTGACGGAGAAATGCCGATATCCGATAATCCTGACAAGTTGGCGGTCAGATTAGGGTGCAAGTGAAACGCCAACGAAATAGGGGTCGGACCGCGATGCCGTTCGAATATATCTTTTAAGTCTAGCAGATTGTGGGGGGAAACGTCCTGTTCGTGGACCTGAAGCGTCACATGCTTCACTGTTTCATTTTCTAATTGTGAGAGCGATTCAACTTTGGTGGCTTTGATACGGGCGCCATTATCCATCAGGTCCACGGTTCCCGTAATCCGGACCACCGAATCCGGCCCCAGTAATTCTTCGTGTTGCTTAAAGGTCTCGGGGAAAATAATCGCTTCAACGGTTCCGTGCAAGTCTTCCAATTGGGCGTATGCCATCCTGTGGCCTTTTTTGGTCGTCGTGATTTTGAGATTGGAAATGACTCCGCAGATTTTGACCTCTCGTCCGTCGCCGACCTCGCGAATGGTCTGGGTGGAGCAGGTAGAAAAATGAGTGATCCCAACGCTGTGGCGGTTGAGAGGATGCGCGGTGATGTAAAAGCCGGTCAGCTCCCGTTCATATTTCAGTAAGTCATTCTGCGACCACTCGGGAATCTGTGGAATGACGAAACCAAAACCTTCCTGCTTGGGAGCTGCCGGCTCCGGGGCCAGTGTTTCAAACAGACTGGTTTGCCCTTCCCGTTTGTTGCGTTGGACCGTCGAAGCATGGTCCAAGGCTTCATCCAGGACCTTAAACATACTGGCGCGTGTGAGACCCATGGAATCAAAGGCTCCGACCTTGATAAGCCCTTCCAGCACCCGTTTGTTGACCTTCTGTGAATCAATGCGGCAGCAAAAATCAATAAAGGAGGAAAACGGGCCTTCCCTGTCTCGTGATTCTAAAATCACGTCCACCGCGTTTCCGCCGACGTTCTTGATCGCCACTAACCCGAACCGGATACCCTCAGGTACAACACTGAAGTTTTTTAAGCTTTGGTTCGCATCGGGTGGCAGAATGTGGACCCCCAATTCACGGCATTCCGTAAAATAGCCAACCATCTTGTCGGTATTTCCCATTTCAGATGTCAGTAGGGCGGCCATAAATTCAGTGGGGAAATGAGCTTTCAGGTAAGCCGTTTGGTATGTCACGACCGCATAGGCAGCAGAGTGAGACTTGTTAAATCCGTAGCCTGCGAAAAAGGCCATTTGGTCAAATAATTTTTCGGAGAGTTTTTCCGAAATGCCCTTTCCCTTGGCACCAGAGACAAACAATGCCTTTTGTTTGGCCATTTCCTCATGTTTTTTCTTGCCCATCGCACGACGGAGTAAGTCGGCTTGCCCCAATGAAAATCCTGCCAACTGGTTGGCGACGGCCATGACCTGTTCCTGGTAGACAATCACTCCATAGGTTTCTTTAAGAATGGGTTCCAATTGCGGAGGGTCATAGACAATTTGGGAGGGGTCGCGTTTTCGCTTAATGAAATCGTCTACCATGCCGCTTTCTAAGGGGCCGGGACGATACAGCGCGAGGATGGCAATTAAATCTTCAAACGTTTCCGGTTTGATTTTAACCAACAGGTTTCGCATGCCGGAACTTTCCAGTTGGAAAATTCCTGAAGTTTTTCCAGAGCTGAGCAGCTCAAATGTCTGCAGATCATTCAAGGGTAGATTGTTGATGTCCAATGGCGGCTCATCAGGGCGTTGAGCATTGACCATCCGGACTGCGTCATGAATCATCGTCAGGGTTTTGAGCCCCAGAAAATCGAATTTTACCAATCCGACTTTTTCCAGATCGGTCATCGTGAATTGGGTCACGATTTCGTCGTTACTGGTTTTGTAGAGGGGGACATGATCCATGAGGGGTTTTTGCGAAATGACCACGCCCGCCGCATGAGTCGAGGCATGTCGCGCCAAGCCTTCCAAGGCCATGGCCGTGTCCATGAGTTCCTTCATTTTGGCATCTTGATCGACCAGTTCCTGCAGGCGTGGTTCCTGTTTCAGGGCATCCTGGAGGGTGATGTTGAGTTGGGTGGGAACCAACTTTGCGACCCGGTCCACTTCGGCATAGGGGAAGTCCATCACTCTCCCCACATCCCGGATGGCTGCTTTGGCACCTAGTGTGCCAAAGGTAATGATCTGGCATACATGCGCCTCTCCGTACTTTTCAATGACATAGTTGATCACTTCCCCGCGGCGATCCATGCAAAAGTCCATGTCGATATCCGGCATGGTGACACGTTCGGGGTTGAGGAAGCGTTCAAAGAGCAGATTGTAGGAGAGGGGATCGAGGTCCGTAATTCGAAGGGCATACGCCACAAGGCTTCCGGCGGCCGATCCTCGTCCGGGGCCGACCGGAATGTTGCGGGATCTGGCGAAATTGATGATATCCCACACAACCAAAAAATATCCGGCATACCCCATGGCGTTCAGCACAGCGAGTTCGGTGTGGAGGCGCTGTTGGTACGCCTCGGATGGAATGCCCGTTGGGCGTTCTCGTAAACGGGTTCGAAGGCCTTCTTCCACAAGGTGCTGAAGATAGGAGTTATGAGTCTGGCCTTCGGGAACGTGATAATCCGGCAGATAGGATGTTCCGAACTCCAATTGAAGATCGCACTGTTCGGCCACCTGGGTGGTATTCAAAACCGCCCGGTTAAATTCCGCAAATTCCGTAATCATTTCTTCGGTGGATTTCACATATAACTGATCGGTATCAAACTTCATCCGGTTGGGATCTTTGAGTGTTTTTCCCGTTTGAAGGCACAACATGATTTCATGCGGACGCGCATCCCGTTTATTGAGATAATGGCAATCATTGGTGCCTACCAGCGGAATGCCAAGCTTTTCATGAATCTCCAGTAACCCCCGATTTGCAATACGTTGATGGTCCAAGCCGTTGGCCTGGACTTCCAGGTAATAGCGGTCCTTTCCAAAGATTGACCGGTACTCATCTGCCACCCGGAGAGCCCCGGCCATATCCTGTTGGTTAATGAGCTGTGGCACCTCTCCGCTCAAACAACCTGATAGGGCAATGAGACCTTCCTGATGTTCCTGTAATAATTCCTTGTCCATGCGAGGCTTGTAATAAAAGCCCTCAAGGTAGGCCTTGCTCGAGAGTTTAATGAGGTTGTGATAGCCGACTTGATTTGTGGCAAGAAGAATCAGATGAAAATATTCGTTATGCGCAAGGTGTCCTGCCCGCTGCGTGCGGTGGCCCGGAGCCATATAGGCTTCACACCCGATAATCGGCTTGACATCATGAGCTTTGGCTTTTTGATAAAAATCAATGGCGCCAAAGAGATTGCCATGGTCAGTCATGGCGACGGCGGGCATACCGAAATTCTTCACCTGTTGGAACAGGGGTGTGAGTTGGTTGGCCCCGTCGAGGAGGCTATACTGGGTGTGAAGATGAAGATGAACGAATTGTGCTGGCACTCATATGGTCCTTCAGGAAAAATTCTAATGAGCACCTCGAGTGAAGTCAAATGAAATTACGATACGAAAAACCACGCGGCGTCCGGTTTCTGAATTTTTCAAAAATTGCAGGAATACATTGAAGGAATCATCAGGAGAAATGAAAAAAAGTAATCCAGAAAAAATGGGCACAAGTATGTGGATAAATCGTGAGGATCCGGGCGAAAGCCAAGGGAGAGAATGCGTTCAGCAGATTGCTTATTTGGTGGGCATAGTAGTGAACGATGCAACTCCTACCATGGGTTGGGTCACAAATACGCGCAGAAAAAATCCTGAGATCGGAAATAAAATTTTCTCCCTATATCATTCGCGGGCCCTGGTCGCGCTTCCATATCAATCATGCCCGCGTTGGTTGTGGAAAAATTGTGATGAGAACGCACACGTTGAATAAATCTTGAACATCAATTGACAAAGGATCCAAAGCATTTGTTACAGAGGTAAAAGGAGGGAGGGGACATGATTCTGACAACGACGCCCAATGTTGAAGGTCATCAGATTAAAGAGTATTTAGGTGTGGTGGCAGGCGAAGCAATTTTGGGCACGAATTTTTTTAGGGACTTTTTTGCCAATATCCGTGATATTGTGGGCGGCCGGTCAGGGGCCTACGAAAAGGAATTGCGACGCGCGCGTGAAATCGCCTTTCAGGAAATTCAGGAAGAAGCCCTAAGGGTGGGAGCGAATGCCATTGTTGGAATTGATTTGGATTACGAAGTCATGGGAGAAACCGGGAGCATGCTCATGGTGAGTGTCAGCGGAACTGCCGTGAGGGTGGAATAAATGCCGGGAACCGGAAGAGGAACTTCATATTCTCCATGGAAGGAAATAATTGAACTTGAAAATGTAGATCAACGAAGTTGAGAAAAGAATTCAATATTAATTAATTTTCCCTAAATAAAAACATTGACCACCCCGAAGCTCGACCGATAAAATGATTAAATTAAACGAAGCAGAACACGCAATATCTCACGTCTGAGACAATTTTCAAAAAAGGAGGATTTTCATGAAGGCAAAAAAAGGTGTGATCGATTTTCTCAATAAAATTCTGACCAATGAACTGACTGCGATTAATCAATATTTTCTGCATGGGGAAATGTGCGGCAATTGGGGTTATGAACAATTGCATAATGAAATTCGGAAACATTCGATTGATGAAATGAAGCATGCGGAAGAACTGATCGAGCATATTCTCTACTTGGAAGGTGTTCCCAATCTGCAGCGATTGGGGACGCTTAAAATTGGAGAAACGGTTCCTGAGCAATTTAAATCAGATTTGGCTCTTGAACACGAAGCGGTGTCCCTCCTCACTGAGGCTATTGCCCATTGTGCCACTGTGGGAGATTTCACCACTCGCGCAAAGTTGGAAAGTATTATTAAAAGCGAAGAAGATCATATTGATTGGATCGAAACGCAAATGGAAACCATCAAGCAGGTGGGGGTAGAAAATTATCTTGCCCAACACATGCATGAAAAATAGGCGCTTCTATTTCTGAAACACAATGGGGCTTTCCGGGATTCCCGATGGCAATCCTGGAAAGCCCTGTTTCATGAAATGGAGGAAAAATAGGTTTATCGTAGAACCGTTTGCAGAAAAGGCTCTTGCATCTCTGGTAAATGCGATCATGGTTCTGGCCGTTATGTCGGAAATAACCACGTCAGCCCACCCATGAACATCCGTGGAGTGCCCGGGACAAAGTGAATATCGGCAACACCTCCGGCGGGTTCTCCGGGAAGACGGGACTCATAATAAAACTGGGCCTGGCGCCAATCGGTATCGGTCAAATTACGGATGCTAAAAAACGCCTCCAGGCGTCCGGTTGGTGGCGCAAGAGGGATTTTGTAGCGAAGCACCAGATCAAAAATCGTAAATGGTTCCAGTTTCACGCTATTATCTTCCGTGCCGGCACGGCTTCCCACGGTCAACATTTGCAACATTCCCGACAGTCCAAGCGGGAAGTGGGCTGTGACTGATGAAAACGCGGTGAACTGTGGCGCCAAGGGGACGGAGTCCCCCGTTTTTCGGAACTCGGCATGGGTATACGTGATATCTCCTCGAATGGTGAGCCAATCCATCGGGGTGATGCGAGAACTGAATTCCGTTCCCAGGCGACGCGTCTTTCCTCGCGGCTCCGTTGTCCCGTCATCCCCCACGAATACCAATTCAGATCCCAGATCCAACAGCCAGAATGTGGCGAGAAATTCGGACCAGTTCCACGGTCGGCTCCTGATACCGACTTCATAACCAATAGCTCGGGTCAAGCTGTTAGTCGACGGATTTTCCACCGCATCCCGCGCATCATTGCTGTGAAAACCGGTTCCAACATTCAAGTAAAATTCCGTCCGGTACCAGGGACCCAAGACGAGATTGGCTTTCCCGCTGGCGATGGCATTCGAGGCTGTCCCGTTTGGTCGTTCCGAGCAGTCTGCCCCGCAACGATCTTTCACGTTATAGGTGAAGACGTCAACCCGGCCGCCTCCCACAAATCGCATCCAGGGAAGGAATTGAAGGTCCAATTTCAGATAGGGAGAATAGGAAGCTTCGAAAATGTCCGATTCCTGTGTGATGGCCAGGGATGAGCGTTTCTGTTGCGTGCCCAAACGCACTTGGATTTGATCAAAGCGTGTCTGAAGTCCGGCCGTCATGGTGCCCTCATAATTGAGCAGGCGAAAAATCTGGCGATAACCGACATCGCTTCCAGTCAACCAACGCCGGTCGGTTTGTTCAATGCCGTCACCATTGTCCGAATCGTTGAGGTAAAACGTAAAGTTTGTGAATAGAGACAGATAATAATATTGAGCCCACAAGTTGGCGAATGCAGTGCCGCCCCCTGGAAAATCATAATGATAATCCAATCGACCTGTGCTCCGAAGAGATTTGCCGCCCTCTGAGGGATCAAGGGAGCCGAAGCGATCTAACGATCCATCCTCTACCGCACGAAAAGGAATCTGCCCTGATCCGTTCCATCGTCCATAATATTGGGAAAGCGTCACACTGAGTCGGGAGGTCGCGGAGGGATCAAACGTCAGTTTCGCCAGTCCATTGTATCGGGTATTGCGATTGACAAAATCATAAGGGCCGTCGGTGTAATAAAATTCTCCGGCGAAAAGAGTCCGAAATCTATCGTGAGTGGGAGAGGTCATGAACAGATATCGTTGAGTATTGAAACTTCCTCCGCCCGCCTGAAGAACGGTATCCGGTACCGACTCACGGGTGACATAATTGGCGGCGCCGGCCGTGGCAAAGTCCCCATACTCCACATGATAGGGTCCTTTTTTGACCGTAATTTCTTCAATAGTTTCAGGGATGATAAAATTGATGTCTCCGTATCCCTGTCCATGCGCATGGCTGCGCATATTGATCGGCATGCCATCCACATGAAGGGCCAGGTCTGTGCCATGATCGGCGTCAAAGCCGCGCAGAAGAAACTGATCTGCCTTCCCGGCACCGCCTGAATGTTCCAGGGTAATAAGGCCGGGAGCCAACCGTAATAAATCCGCAGGCCGCCCTTGCGGTTGAAGCAGGATATCCTCATTGAGAATGATTCGATTCGAAGATGCCGCAATAGGGCGCTCTCCAACGACTTGCACCTCTTCTAAAACCGTGACTTCCTCATGGTCATGTCCTGATGCCAGACCGGCCCACAAGAGGAAGAGAACACCGGCCGGGAAACATACCGCCAGCGTGTGAAGGAGTCGCATACCCATGGAATTGGTAAAGGAAAAGCGAGTGTGGGAACGAGTGGTATATCCAGCAGTAACACGAAAAATAAATTAGTGACACGACTTGTAGCAAGGTCCGGTGATATTGTCAATTCATAATCGTGCGGGAAGACGATGAAGAGAGAGGAGGCATGGGAAGGAAAGGAGGCCATGAGGTGTGGCCGAAATGTCTTGAGAGGAGAAATGTGCGCTATTTCACGGCTTTTCCCGTGGTCGTCATCGTGAGTTGTCCATGCTTGACCCCTTTGGTTTTAATCAGCAGATTGGCTAAATCAACGAGGGCTGAACTTCGCCCTCTGACCACAATGACTTCCAGGCAATGGTCGTGATCCAAATGCACATGCAGATTCGAGATGATTTGCTTCCCGTATTCGTGCTGATGGTGAGTTAATTGTTGCAGCACATCTGATTGATGATGGTCATACACAAGAGTAATGGTGCCGACCGTCTCTTTATTTCCGCCCCATTCTTCCCCGACAAGCTGATTGCGGATGAGGTCTCGAATCGCCTCAGAGCGATTCTGGTATCCTTTCCGGTTGATGTGTTGATCAAAAGCGGCAAGGAGTGTTTCTTCAAGAGAAACCCCAAAGCGGACCAATTGACTCATTGTCATATTCCTTCCAGGTTGGTTTTGGCTGTCTCCTATCCTATGGTCTATTCTGAAAAAAAACAATTGATGAATTATACGGGAAGACCGGTCCGAACAGGAGGCGACCGATCGGCCTAAAGCCGATGAGGGTGTAAAGTCGCGTTAATGAAGGCGAGGTGCGTGAAGGATCGGGAAAAAGCCTCATGAATGCCAGAGTGAGGATCCGGAGGAAAATGCCATCACGATTCCAAGTACGGTGGCCATTACCCCCACACAGGCCTGAAGCCCGTTATGGAGCCATGTCAGGGATCGGGCCGAGTACCAAAAGGGAATCGCCATGATCACGGACAGAAGGCCCATGCCGAGTATCGATCCTAACCCGAAAAGGAGGATATACATAATGGCCTGGCTCATGGATAGTGTGGCGTTCAAAGTTAAGAGGATCAGTGCGGCTGATCCGGCCATCCCGTGCATCAAGCCGATCAGCAACGCACGATAAGGAAAACCATGAGCATGATCATGGGACGTATTGTCAGGGTGTGTGGGTTCGGTATGCCCATGCGCATGAAAGTGGGGAGGGCGATCCGGATGTTGATGAACATGAAAATGAATCCGGTTTTTTTGTAATCGTCGGAACACGTCGAGCCCCAGGCCTATCAACATCACGCCCACCATGAGTTCCAACCCTGCAGCGAATCGTTCGGGAATGATAGTGCCCAACATCAAAACCAGTGAACTGAAGATCAACAACGTCAGTGTATGCCCCAAACCCCAGACCATCCCCTGCTTGACGGTTTGCGCGATTGATCCACTTCGGGTAGCTAAAGAAGCGACGGCTGCGGCATGGTCGGCCTCACAGGCATGACGCATACCCATTAAAAATCCTAATCCGAGAATACTGAGCATTAAAATCCTTTGCGATCCGGGCAAGACGGTTGGTGTTGGTGAATCCATGGGCGCCGGCCTGCTAAGCCTTCTCCGGTCGGAGCGGAAGGCTTGAGGACTCGGACAGTAGCGTTCCCCATGCTGACATAGCGTAGGGAATGGTTCAAGTCAAATGACACGTCACGTGCCAAGGCCTCTTCGGGAGCTCGTGCAATGGATTCGGTATCAATCATAAACGCATGCCTGTGGTTTGGAGAGTTGAATGGGTTGTGAGGTGAAAACCCCGAAAAAATTCCAGACATTGGAAAAACCTCATGAAGGACAATAGGTAGTGTATAACATATTTCTCACAGCAAACCGAGTGAGGCCGGTTAGAGAGTTGGTGATTGTTGAGTGGGGAGCGGTGGGCGGGAGGATTCGTGAATGAATGAGATGATCATGGCGCAAGTCTTTTCAACCGAAGCGGCGACACCCGGGCTCAAGTTTTCTCCAAAGGTGGTATCCAACACTTCAATGAGAAAGACGGTGATATCCTGAGGGAACGCATCTTGAAAGATGATCCGGCCGGCATGGACGGCATGATCCCAACGAAAATTATGCGGGTTGAAATTTGGGGGAGGCTGGTTCATCAGGTCAGGGCCGGAAAGCTGAAAGAGGGTGCCCGGTTCAGAGCCGCTACAGCAGGCATCGATCAGGGTCAGCTTGCCGGCTCCATGAGCCTGAAGCAGCACATCGATCCCATTCGTGCCTGCCTCAACAATCTGAAGATTGGATTGGGGATGTTTGGAAAAATATGACTGGAGTCGGTGAGCCACCACGACTCCTATCCCGTCATCCTTTCGATAGAGATTCCCGCATCCAATGATCACATGCATCCAGAAAGTGTAGGCGCAGATTGAGGAACTCGGCAATGGTGGCCCGGATTGCACCGTCAGGGAGGAAGAGGCGAGCGAGTCGGAAAGGGGGAGTCTGCTTGGTTATTTGCCTAACGCCCGGTCCAGGTTGAAGGCCGCGCTGATAAGGGCGAGATGCGTAAAGGCTTGCGGAAAATTGCCAAGGGCCTCACCATGATGGCCGGTTTCTTCGGCATAAAGCCCTAGGTGGTTGGCATATCCGAGCATTTGTTCAAACACAAGGCGGGCTTCTTCTAAGCGATTGCGATCGGCTTGCCCAGCGCGGGTCATCGCTTCTACGAGCCAGAACGTACAAAGATTGAACGTGCCTTCCTCTCCGTCCAGCCCGTCCTGAATTTCGGATAAATTATACCGATAGACCAGTCCGTTGGAGACCAGGCCTCCTTCTTCCGGCTTCCGGTTGATGGCATCCAGGGTCTTGAGCATACGGGGGTCCGTAGGTGACACGAAAAACACCAGAGGCATCACTAAATTGGCGGCATCCAGCGAACTGCTTCCATATCGCTGGATAAAGGCTTGTCGTTTTGAATCCCATCCCTTGGACATGATTTCTTCATAGATATTATCCCGGGTTTTCAGCCACCGTTCGCGGTCTGCGGGGAAGGACCGTTTCTCGGCCAGGCGCAGCCCACGGTCCACGGCCACCCAACACATCAATTTGGAATAGACAAAATGTTGCTGGCCCCCTCGCACTTCCCATATGCCTTCGTCGGTACGCTGCCAGTTGTCGCAGACCCAATTGATCATGCGCCGAAGGTGTTTCCACAGGTCGTACGAAATCGGGGTGCCGTACTTATTATAGAGATACACGGAGTCCATCAATTCCCCGTAAATATCGAGTTGGAGTTGCTTGTAGGCACCATTGCCCACTCGGACAGGGTGTGACCCCCGATAGCCCTCAAGATGGGCCAGGGTTTCTTCGGTGAGCTGGTGGCGCCCGTCAATCCCATACATGAGTTGTAGTGATCCGTCAGGATTCAATTCATGACAACGGGCTTCCAGCCAATGCATAAAGGCGGAGGCTTCCTCTGTAAAGCCGATGCGTAATAGACCGTATAAGGTAAACGCGGCGTCCCGTATCCAGGTGTATCGGTAATCCCAATTTCGAACCCCGCCGATCTCTTCAGGAAGGCTGCAGGTGGGAGCGGCGACAATCGCACCGGTTGGCTGGAACGTCAACAATTTAAGAACTAAAGCCGAGCGGTGAACCATTTCCCGCCACCGGCCTGTGTACGTGCATTTCGACAGCCATCGACGCCAATAGTCGACCGTATGTTTAAATAATTCTTCTGCTTGTGTTTCCGGGCAGGAGAGGGTGCCCTGGGTATGGCCAGATTCGATTTCCTGCAGACAAAAATCGATTTCCTCCCCTTCTTGAAGAGTGAATTCGGTGAAAATCCCGTCGCCGTCCTGCGTCAGTGGAATCGTGGATCCAAGTCGAATGGTCAGGCGGGAGGATTGGAAGCGAGCTCCATCCTTGGTGATTGTGAGTGTATGGGGTTCTCGACCATAGTTGAATGCCGGACGGCATTCGAGACGAAAGGTCATCGATTTTCTGATGGCTTGTACACGGCGGATCAATCCGTCCCGGATACAGTCAGTGGTGCGAAACCCGACCGGCATAAAATCAATGACCCGCCCCACTCCCACCGGAGTATGAAACCGTGTCACGAGGACATTCGTGTCCGGCCAATAATATTGTTTGGATTTGACCCCGTCGGGAGTAGGCGCAATTTTAAACCTGCCCCCTTTGGCATCATCCAGAATCGCGCAGAACAGGCTGGGAGAGTCGAAATAAGGATAGCAGAACCAATCGATGGACCCGTTCATGCCGACCAGTGCAGTCGTCTGCATATTTCCGATCAGGCCGTAATTTTCGATGGGCTGATAGGGCATTGTTACAAACGGGTCAATCTCGTGATACGAGAGAGTCGGATTGCTGAACGTCTCTTTTGCCTACCTTATCAGAAAATTCAGGATATGTCCGAAAAAAATGAACCGGCCCCCGGGATCACGCGAGTGCATGTATGAGGACGTGAACCGTTCCTATTGTGGTGGAAACGTTTTCCGGTCGTTCATCGTAGCACAGTAAAATGTTGAGCCTAAGCAGTCCCTGGAATACCGGGAAGAGTCTTTGACAGGGTGCGGTCCGGTGCAGTGCCGTAGGGAACCAGATCGGAGTCTTTGTACTCGACGACATGCTGTTTAGAGAAATCACCGGCGTGGCAGAATTCAACACCTTCAGGCCTCCACATGAGGACAAGCGGGAGAAATGTTTATTCAGATGGTGTACCATGGGATCCGGTTGAGCCCTGGCGCGGAAAATACCATGCCCATGACACGATCTTATCCCCCAGTCGTGGAAATTTATGGAGCCGAGTACGGCTATGAACGGATCCTGAAGGACGATTTTTTCTCCGTCAATGTTCTGTATCGGAATCAGAAAGGCGAACGATACGTCCTGAAGCTCAGCGACTTTCGTTTTGTGCTGGGCTGGCTGTTTCGCCCTCTGACGGGATGGATATCCAGGCGGGAATATCGCATCTATCAGATGGTGTCTGATCTCCCCGGCATTCCAGCCTTAGGGCCGCGATACGGAAAACGAGGATATTTTCATCGATTCATTGAAGGGCACACGCTTCATGAAATTGAAAGACGCATCCAGGAACAATTTAAGGTGGTGGTGGGAGATCCGGCGATGGCTACGTATGCCACAACGCTGGCTCCTGACTTTTTCGATCAATTACGGGGCATTGTTCAGGCGGTTCACCGACGGCGCATTTTCTATGCGGACTTAAATAAACGGGGGAATATCATTTGTTCAACCGAAGGAAAGCCCTACCTCATCGATTTTCAGATTTGCCTGCCTGTTCCGGTTCGACAGGGTTGGGTGGGCGCGCTGACTGAGAAGATGTTCCAACGCTTGATTCGAGAGGATCTCTATCATCTGTATAAACACAAACACACTTTCCAACCGCAGAGTTTATCCGAGAATGAACGTCAGTTGGCGAAACGATCGGATTTGAATAGACGATACCACCGCTACCTTTGGCGGCCCTACATTGCGCTGAAGCGATTGATCTATCCGCATGGGAGCAATGAAACCATCTGGTATAAATGGAAAAAGGAAAAAGACCAATCCCCCCGAATGTCCTGATTCTCTGATCGATGCGAGAGGAAGGGGCCTCCCTCATGCCTCATCATAAAATCTTCTCCCTCCGGGAACGCTCTCCCTGTTATGTGCAGCCGTTCGTATGATGACATCGCCATTCTGTTATGCGGGTTGTAAATGCAGCATGCTTTTGATGTGTTCCACAATCACTTCTGGCGGTTGGGAAACGTCAACGAAGGGCACGTTGTGAGGTTCTTCAAGCGCCGTGAACTGACTGGCTAACAGATCGGCTTTCATAAAGTGGTCAGTTCGTGCCTGCAGGCGTGGGTGAAGCAATGCGTAATTGCCTCGCAAATACACCAATGAGACTTGGGGATGCCCCTCAGTGATCAACTTCCGGTACGTCTGTTTTAAAGCGGAACACGTGATGACCGCGCGCTGGGATTGGGTTATCAGATCGTGAACCAGTTGATGGATCGCCAAGAGCCAGGGAATCCGGTCTTTGTCGCTTAACGGAACTCCACCAAACATTTTGGACATATTGCTGGGTGAATGGAAATCATCGCCTTCGTAAAAAGACCAACCAAGCTTTCTGGCCAGGAGTTGACCAATGGTTGTTTTTCCTGAACCCGAGACACCCATAAGAATCACGATCCGTATGTCCCGGTTCTTTGCCTCCCTCATAGCCAATCGTTAGGAGCCCATTTCCTCCAGAAGTGAGACGAGGTCATCAGCGTGCTCTTCCTCGACAGCCAAAATGCCCTCCAACATGCGGCGGGATGTGGAATCCTTCGTGTCTAGATAGTTGATCACTTCCCGATAGCTATCAATGGCAATGCGCTCGGCCACCAGATCCTCCTTGATCATGTCGACCAGAGATGTGCCTTCCACATATTCGGAATGACTGCGCATGAGCATTCCCTCAGGGGAGAGATTCGGTTCGCCGCCCAGTTGGACGATCCGCTCCGCCAATTGATCGGCATGGCCTTGCTCTTCATTGGCATGTTGGAGAAATTCCGCCGCCACGCTCTGAGCATGAATGCCTGACGCCATATAATAGTGCCGCTTATACCGGAGGACACAGACGATTTCAGTTGCCAGGGCTTCGTTGAGTAGCTTAATCACCGTATCCCGGTCGGCTGCATACCCAGGCGTCACCGCCCCTTTTTCCATGTGTTCTCTTGCGCGTTTGCGTAAGGTTTGTACGTCTGTGAGAAATGGTTGATCCTTCATTCACGCCTCCTAACGTTGTTGACTGGTCTTCAAAAGCAACATGACAGCTCATGAACCCTCAGCAGCTTGGTTCCATGCTAAGGGGTGCATGGACTGCCTTCATGATCTTTATGAATTTTCTCAGCCCGGTCTGTCAGAGGACAATAACCAAAATCTTTATTTCATTCCGCATTTTATCTAAAAAGCGGAAGACGCCCTGGAGAACGCATAGGGACAGGAGAGTCACCTGAACGTTTGTCAGCCAGGGTTCTTCTCAGTACCCCCTTCTGTCATTTTCTTTCTAGGACCTTTGGCCTGCCGGAGGAAATGTGGCGTGAATAGAGTCCCTGGGTTCGGCTTGAAAATGAGGGTTGGGAATTCCATTCATTCATAGGAGAGAAACGAAGGGTTAAAAGCACTCGTGTACACTTCTGGGGCATGACCCCCATCGCTTATGAGGTAGGCAACGCCAAGCCCTCGTTCCTCGTCATTCACGAGCTGTCTCTTCGTGAGTCATCGATAGCGTATGGGTCTGTTGAAAAAAGCCGCCAGCGGCGTTCTCGCCATTTTTCCGTGCTCACGTACGACGCGTACGCTCCGCGCGTAAAAATGGCTGCGGCCTTGCTGGACGGACTTTTTTGAACCGACCCGGAGCCTTTGATGAGTAAACTAATCCTGGGCAAATTTTCTCTTGAACATCTTTATTATTCAACACTCCCCGTATCGGCATTTTGAAGCGCGGGGAAAATGGCTGGGGCAAGGTTCTGCTCAAGCCTGCAGCTTGAGAATATGAAAATGGGAGATGACTCATCACGAGCAACCGGGTTGCTCTCAGATGTGATGTGTGGCGAGATTGTCGGCTAAATCCTGGTTGAATTTCGTAACGCAAAAGCCGAGGGCCGGGCAGGTCAATTGTGACCTCACCCGGACGGTCGGCATTGGGACAATCCGGTAACCCGGTGTTTTAAAACATATCTTTATACATCGCAAGGCTCTGATTCAGAATGTTTTGAGCCACTTTTTTCTCTAAAAATTCCTCCACCACCACCGCTTTATGTTCAAGCGTCTTGTACTCTTCAAAGAAATGCCGCATTTCGGAAATAAAGTGTTGGGGCAATTCGGAAATATCCTTAATATGACTGACGCTTGGGTCGCCTGCCGCAACTGCGATGATTTTGTCATCCGCCTCTCCGTTATCAAGCATGCGCATGACGCCAATGACTTTGGCCGGTACGATGCACATCGGGACGACATCAATTTGTGAAATCACAAGAATATCCAAGGGATCTTTATCTTCACAATAGGATTGCGGAATGAATCCGTAATTGGCAGGGTAATACACGGAAGAATATAGCACTCTGTCCAGTATCAGCAGGCCACTCTCTTTGTCTAATTCATACTTTGCTCTCGTGCCTTTGGGAATCTCAATGATTCCATTCACGAACTCGGGTAATTTGTCTCCGGGACTGGCATGATGCCAGGGATTAAAATACTGACTCTTGGCTAATTTGGGCATCGTGGGTTTCCTAATACATAGTAGTTGGTGATTGTGGTGCTTTCTCTGCAAAAGCGCTCTACATATGGTCCATAAGATGAAAATACGTTTTCCGAATCCTGGCACGTGAAATCTGCCTTTTAATTGTTCCCCCGTATAGTGTTCTCCATTTCCACATCCCGTTTCATAAATGTGTTCTTCCCCTTGAAAAAGCTGACCCGGGAGTTTCCTGCGCCGGTTTTACCGGATATCCGTTCAAGCCTCTCCCATCAAATGGTTTCTAGCCGCGATGGTCCAGTCTGCCAAGAAAATCTCAACCATTCGCCCTGGAGGCATTGCCACCCGCTGGAGCCGGTCTTGCTGAGGGGAGGAATGTGCTGGAAGGGATGAGGGCTTCGGCCTGAGGGGGAAAGCCACATGGCACACTGACCTTCTTTGTATAAGAGGTCGGTCCTGAACGATTATCCGGAAGTTTGGGTCGGCGTTGCCGCAAGAATACCGAACCTTCACTCTTCTGTAAAGTCCGAAGAGACCATGGTGAATCCATCAATTCGGGCAAAGGGCTTGAGAAGCCTATGCCTCCTGGTTGTTTCAAGGCTGAAAAATTTCCAGGATAACGATTGCGAGAACATCCGCATTGTATATGAGGGCCGGCAGCCGGATTGGACCGTTTAAGGGCGAGGAGCAGCCCTATTTCAGGGAGGGGGATTTTGATTCGCGTCATTTCTGGGGTTTGCCGGCCCACCATCAGGATGCACGCTGAACGTGTGGTGTGGTGACCCTACAAATCTTCTTGCAGCTTTTTTCATGGGAACCATGATCGATCAGCCTCGCGGTTTCTGAAGGGGGCATGTGCCCGGTAGGTGACCGGTCCTTATTCAGCCGCTGGGGTGTCCTGCACCCGCAATAGTGAATGAAGCGTAGCGTTGGATCATACACACTATCCCGTGCGGGAATGTTCGAAGACCGACAAATTGTCGCCGGTCAGTGTGTACGCTTTGCCAAACCCCATCACAAACTGCCCGCTCTTCGTGTGCAGTTGAAACAGAACAAAGTCCGGCAGTTGCCGTAACAGGCCTGCCATCTTGCCATGCCGTTCCTGGTAGTCGTCCAGCACAGACTCGTATTCGGGATGATCGGGCGGAATATGGGTGGCCTCACACACGTAATGCACCCTCGTCCTGGCGAAAATCTGTAATGTCGACTGTTCATCGGCAATGATCATGATGGCAACAGTCCGGTTTGCCAGCAGGTGGCGGGTATGTGCGGCCAGTTGACTGACAAAGATGTAAAAGTTGCCGGGAGCCCTGTGCAAGTAGGGGGTATAGCTGCAGTGGGGAATGCCGTCCATCCCGACTGTGGAGAGTTGGAGACTCTGCATGCTGTCTATGAGACTGGCTAACACCGTAGCCGGCTGCTCATTGTTCATGGGATTCAACTACCTCCGTTTGAAGGTTCCAGGTGAAAAGTCGGGAAGCGAATGATGACCCGTGCGCTTTCCCCTGATGTCGGATTCTATGGCAAATACGCATACAGAGAGAAAAATTCAATGAGTTGTCTTCCTCATTTATAAGGGATCAAAACCGTTCTGTCCTGCTGTTCTCGTGTTTTGATAGTACGGGAATGGGTCTATTTGTCAAGGCGCAGCCAGACAGAATGGTCGGATAAGGACTTGTGCTTTGGCTGTTTCAAGGCGGCAAAGAATGACGGTTAATGCTTGTTGGAACACGTGCGTTGGAGAGCGGCAGCGGCATCGGACAGTTCAAGGGCAAGGAGTAGCCGCTGTTCGGGAGTGAGTTTTCGGGCTTCGTTAATCTTGTGTTTGGCGAGCCTATCACCAAGTTGACTGGGACGGCGTGAGTCAATAAAACTTGGATCGGAGCCTTTCAATTTCATGAAAATATCTTATCTGGAGACCTCCAATCCGTCACCATAGATTTTTCTGAACTCAAACCAAATCAGCTGGCGTGATGCCTCATTTCAGGGGTGACCGGTCAGGTGGCTGTCGTCACAAAGTGACCGGAACAGAATATGGGCATCCTGGTAGGTTCCGTCGTCTTTCCGCACCGCTTGCGGGAGGGTGGCGAGTTCACGAAAGCCCAATTGCGTCCACAGACGATGCGCCACGTGATTCTCCGAAAAAACCAGGTTGAAAATCACGCTCCGAAAGCCGAGCGAACGGGCATGGGCTAACATCGTCTCTCCAAGAAGGCGGCCCAAACCCTTTCCGCGCCATCTCGGCGCGACAATGAACCCCGCGTTGGCCACGTGCTTGGCCCGGCCCGGCCAATTTGCTTTGACATAATAGGCTCCGGCCAGCTCCAGGGAATTTGTTCCGGTCCGCACAAAAGCCAGCACGGTGCCGCAGCCTCCAAACCAATAGGCCTGAAAATCTCCATCGGACGGCATCTGTTCATGGGGAAAGGACGTCCCTTCATCGACAATCACGTTGTACAGCTGCCGAAGCGATTCGATATCCTTGGGTTCGGCCAGCGCCAATCGCACGGCCGAACCATCCTGTAATTGTGTGTCGATGGGAAAACGAATTGGCATTGTTACGGACAGGGTCTCATCATGATTGCCGCTTTCTTTGACCAGGCCTGCAGCAACAAATGAATTTTTTGAAGGGGAGCATCCTGTCTGAAATTAAGGGGTGTCTCAGTACCCCCGCCCGGTGCTCCCGCCTTTCATGCTGCCTAATGGAAGGGCATCGTAGCGTGCCTTCAGATCCGGATGTTCACTGAGATACCCCTTTACGGCGGCATCATCGGCAAAGACCTCAGGGCTGCGCTGGCGATATTCCTCGATCGTCAAATCATGTGTTGCCAATAATGCACTGAGTTTTGTATTGATATCCGCGCCCATTTCCTTCATGGCTTCCGGTGACGGCCGTTGACCTTCTCCGTACCCCTTGCCACCCTTAAAATAGTTCGTCATCATTTCGCCGATCTCAATACGGGCCTTCACGTATTTCTCTACCTCCGCCGGTTCTGTGGCTAACCCGGTTCCCGCGAAGAGGGCAACACTCAAAGACATGCCGATCATCATGCGTAATAGATTCATGGTCATGATTTCCTTTCAGAATGTGAAAATAAAAGATTGGTACCGTTCAGGCCATTTCCTCATAGCATCGCCGTCCAAGGTCTTGTGTGTCAATCCGCGCAGACAGTGTGTGCCGTGCGGGTGCTCATACCGGATCGTATTGACAGAGGAGGTGCATGACGATGCGCACCAACACGTCCTTTTCTTCCTGGCGGCTTTCCGCGATCATCAGGGTCATGGCCACGAGTGCGGCATCCGAAATCAAACGCGCCCCGGCGGCATTGGTCAGGACTCTATTGCGTTCCAGAAAGGGAGTGTTGAATAATTAAAATTAACAAGGACAAATTTGCCCAGGATTAGATTACTCATCAAAGGCTCCGGGTCGGTTCAAAAAAGTCCGTCCAGCAAGGACGCAGCCGTTTTTACGCGCGGAGCGTACGCTGAGTACGTGAGCACGGAAAAATGGCGAGAACGCCGCTGGCGGCTTTTTTCAACAGACCCAGAAACCAAAGAAATAACGCAGCCGCGATACGCTTGTTTCCATCCACAAAGGAGTGGTTTTTCACCAGGAAATAAAGTAAGTGGCCTCTTCTCCCTCTAAGTTGGGATAGAGATCCTGCCCACCGAACGTTTGCATTATCGCTTGCAGGCTACTGTGCAGGCTTTCATCTTTTTCCTGCGCAAAGATGGCCGAATCCCCAAATCGTTCTCGCAAACGATCCACCATGCCAATGGCTTCCTCATAGGTTAAGGCGTAACGTGTCTGGCTTCCTGCCATGGAGGCGGGCACCCGTTGGTGGTCATATTCGTCAAGCAGATCCAGCGCCCGGCTATACTCGCTTACCATGTGGAGAAGCGCGGTGGCCTCATCGCCGGAAAGATCCCGGCGTTCCGCCATGGTCGCCACCAGCCGGACCGTCGGCTGGAGTTCCTCCAGCCGAGCCTGGTTGACGGAGTAGCCCTTCACCAGATGATCACGCAATATCTGTGTTGCCAAAATGCGGAATTGGGTGCCGCGTTTGGAGTTGACGCGGTAGCCGACGGAGATAATGGCGTCCAGGTTGTAGTGCTTGATCGTGCGAGTGACTCGTCGTTTGCCTTCCATTTGAACTACCGAGGAATCCTCGGCAGTTGCCGATTCTTCCAGTTCACCTTCGTGAAAGATGTTCTTCAAATGTAAGCCGATGTTGTCCGTGGATGTATCGAATAGCTCTGAAATTTGCCGTTGCGTAAGCCAGACGGACTCCTGCTCAAGTCGCACGTCCACCCGGATTTCGCCGTCCGGGGTCACATAAACGACAATTTCTTCGCCTGCCGTGCTCATGCGTAGAGTCTCTCAGAATGTAGTAAGAAAAGTTGGTTGGTCGAGTCGGGCTCAATATACCATCTCGACCGGATGTCGTGCAGGTTAGGCTTCATTCACACGAAATGTTTTTTGCGGAAAAAGAGCAGTATTTTGTTTTGAAACCTTTAGTGCAGATAACAGCTTTGAGGGGAGAAAGGCAGGGTCCAAAGTGACAACAGGATTAATGAATTCCCCTGGTCCGGTTATCTGTCCGTGACGAGTTCAGCTTCCAGGGGATGATCTTTTTGAAAACGGCTGACACCAAAAACGCTAAATCCCAATACATGGCCTTGTTCATCGACGCGCTCCATGACCGCCTCATGACCGGTAGGACGCAGAAATCCGGGGCAGTCTTTAAATTGGACTTCCAAAAAGTCCCCTTCCGGATCGAACCACACTTTTACTTTTTCGGCCATATGGTTGCTCCGTCGTTGAGTTGTTCGGTTTTATAATAAGCCGTCACAACAAACGCATCGTCTGTGCCAGACTTTACCACGACACAGAGCCATTTCCCACGCACTCGTGTCTTGGCATAAAATTCGTAAAATAATTGACAGAGGCTTCCGATCGAGAGGGCCGAACTTCGGCCGAAGCTGAAGGAACGCGTTCAATTTCTGTCCCCCTGTCGGCCATTTTTTTGGTTGAAGAATGTGGGCCACACGCTCATTCGTGAGCCTCACACTTCGTCCGAAACAATCTTGAATGGTTTTCACACTCTTCTTTTGTGGCCGGTCTTTCCGTCGGCTGCAATTGCTGAATTTTTTGCAACGGTTGCCTCTCGCTCCAGCTCACCAGAATTGAACTCAGTCCGTAAATGTACCTTTTTCTTCCATTGATCCATGAACGACTTTTTCGTGGGGTTCGCTGGATCTTGTCTGTCCAATGGAATGCAAACGAAGTATTTTTTAAGATTAGGGTGTGTTTTTAAGGCAGACTCAAAAGATTTCTTTAATTGACTCCACTGAGGATTCCCCATGGATGAAAAATATTTGGCTTGCCAACCATACTCCTCCCCATTTTCCAAAATGCAATCAGCTTCTACCCCTCCGTCAGGCGCAGCAACACGATAGAATTCTTTTTTCCTTCAATATCCTCTTCCCTTGCTAACTGGCACACCAACTCTTCAACGGCATTATTTTGAGAATTATTGAATGACTTTATATCTTCCCACCTTAATGACATAAGTTTTCCTAAACTGAGTTAATTTATAAAACGAATAGTTAGTCTTATCTGCAGAAAATCTTGATTAATGACTGAATTGAGGGAAGTAACGAACTACAAGACTAAGAAGAATCTTGCCAGAAGCAAACAAGAATGACCAGGCTAAAGGCTCACAAAATTAATTAATATTTGAGATCGATATCCGACAACCAATGCCGGGGATGACGGAGGAGGAATCTTTGCCAATTGTGAGCGATGAAAGAAACGCATTTGTCCTGAGCGAGCATGAGATCCTGGGAGCACCGAAGGATCTCGCTGAACTGTGGGGGCTACGGGCTGGGCACAGATTCTTCGGCGTGGCCTCAGAATGACAACTTGAATGAGAAACGACTGGGGGATAAAAAGATCTCGCTGAGCTGTGGGGTCTTTCGACCTGGGCACAGATACCTTGCCTCTGTCTCAAAAAAACAAGATTGGGGGGAATTATTTTCGTGACGGGGAGGATCGTTTGAGGCCTTTGGTTGGGGATGATTTTTAAACGAGATTTTCTGCCGGCGGGAAACTCAGGCGTTGCTCAATTTTTGTGTCGGCCATGGGGTCATCTGCGAGATTGAAACCTTGAAAATTCATGAGATCAATGAAGCTTGCTAACGGATTTTCGAGGGTGGAGTGTGGTCCCGGTTTGTCATCGGCGTGACTTCTTTCTGGATTCGATTTTTGAAAGCCGGGTTTTTAGACGCTGATTTAAAGCCGGAAAGGAGAGTTTACAATAATTAGAAATGAGGCCAGGGACTTGAGGTTTGGCAGTGAGAACGAGGTGCAGATCATCTCCCGGGTTGATTTCACCTCAGTTGAAATGCGGGTTGTGCGTATGGTCTGTGCCGCGATATTTCTTGTGGCCGGCAAACCGGCCTATCTCTTGCACTCTGACTTCGGGAGGGAAATCGGCATGAAGCAATCGCATGCGCAGAACACGCATCTGTCCCAATGGGAGGAGCTGTAGAGAAAACGTATTGTGGCGGTTGTCCGTTTGGCGCCCAGGCTGATTGTCCGGGAATGTCCGAATATATGGTCATCCGATTGTTGCCTCCGGTCAACGGGGAGGCGGCGGTGTGTGTGCCGGATAAGCCGGTTCCCCTGGAACGAAGATGGTGTAAGCCTGGGGTTCTCACCCCGCCAACCTTTCTCCAGTAGAGCGTCTATGCGTCGAGTGCTCGTTTGCCTGTTTGTGCTGGTCTTCGTCACCGGACCTTCCGACGGAATGGCCCGGCGGGTGCATCTTTCCTCTGAACAGATCTCGCAGTTAGCTCAGATCCATATCCTTCTTCTTACTTCCAGCGTCAGGACGGAGGAGGGACTCGTTCAGTCGGAGGCATTGCATACTCTGGTTGCCAAGCGATTTCAAGAACTGGGATTTTCGGTCGTGAGCGATTCCTCAGCTTCGCATGATGTAGAGTTTCGCGTGTTTTGTGAGGAGCGGAAACGGTTTGTGGGAACCACACCCGGGGGTGGGGATGCGGAATTGGAGGAGGCCCCTGATCGTCTATGGAATGGTCCGGCCTGCCGGTTCCGATATCATTTGAATGGTGTAGACCTGGGTTGGCTCACGGAGGTACGGGGTCCTTCTTCTGATGAGAAGCTCGGGTTCCGTGAGTCCGGGGAAGCCTTTGAAGAGAGTGCTGCCTTTGTCTCGCTGCTTCAAGAGGTGGCACGATCGGAGTTTCCGTTGCTGGCCATGGCTGATTGGGGACATGCCTCACGGTTAGCCACGCTCCTGTTGGATCCTGACACCCCACCGGCTCAACAACAACTCATTGTCCAACAGTTGGCAGGTTTTTCCACCTCTACATTTCTTCCTAACCTGCTGACTGTTATTCAACGGCAGCATTTTCCGGTGGAAGCGGTTGAGGCCCTGGCATCCGCGGGAGAGGAAGGGTTGCCGCATCTTGTGGCCTTGTTTCAGGACCGGAACCAGTTGCCTATGATTCAGGCGTCCGCCGTCAGAGGGATTGGCCGGATTTATGGCACAACGGGAAACCGGGCTGCGTTTGAGCCGATGGTGGAGTATCTGGCAGAAGCGGTGGATACGATGGCCTCACCGGATGATATTGAGTTTCCGGTGCTCACGGCGGTGGTCTGGTCTCTGAGTAAAAGTCGGTCAGACCGGGTGCTCGGGCTCCTGCACCGTCTGCAAGCGAAAATCTGGATCTATCATGATCAGTCCGGGAACATGCAGGAACTTCGAGAAGCGGTCAGTGCCGTGTCAAAGTTTCTTGATCACGTGCAACTCTGAGGTGATGAGGTGTGGAAATACAGTATTAGGGATAAGGAAATTCCCGGCAAAGGCGAGTAGGAATGGTAAATTCAATAGATGGGTCCCAAATCAAATGTCGGGATGACGGAGAAGAGGTTTTGGAAAACAAAGGCATCTTCAGGCTGGGCATAAATTCTTCGGCGTGGCTTCAGAATGACAAGGCGAGTGGGGGGACTGCCTAAAGGAATCTGAGGATCTCGGGGAATTGTGGAGTCTTTTGGCTGGGCTCAGATTCTTCGGCGTGGCCTCAGAATGACAATGGGGTTCGGGAACAATTGGGGGACGTGTATGACTTCGGACACGGTCCAGACTTGGGGGACACGTAGAGCATACGGTGGTTGGCCGTCAAAGATTACTCCCGGCGTTAACCGGCCCCTCCATCTTCAAACATCTCCGGACTGCGCCGGCCATATTCCTCAATCGCCAGATCATACGGTCAGGTGTTTAATCCGATCACTTGATAGACGGAAAGAGGCTTTTGAATGCCTTTCAGTGCGAGTTCCCCGACCGGTTCGGTCGAGACCAGATTTCCGAGAAGGAAGGCGATCTGTTCCGGGACCAGGATTTGGCCGTGTTGGGCTTCGTTGCAGAGTCTGGATGCCAGATTGGTGACAGGGCCGATCGCGGCATAGTCCGTTCGTCCTTCAAATCCTATCGCACCGATCGTCGCATATCCGGTCGCAATACCGATGCCTATTCCGAGGGGAATGCCGCGTTTCTTCCATTGCTCTTCTAAAGAAAGGACTTCTTGTCGCATGGCGATTGCCATGCGCACCGCTTGTTCGGCGTGATTGGGACAGGGCTGCGGGTCGTTAAAATAGACCATGATGCCGTCGCCGGCAAATCGCTCAAGCGTTCCGCCATATTCCGAGATCAGGTAACCCATCGCCGCCTGGTATTCACGGAGGACGGCCATCACCTCTTCGGGAGCCACCGTTTCAGTAAAGGGTGTGAATCCTCGAAGATCGATAAAGAGCACGGTGATTTTGCTGCGATGCCCTTTCAGGAAATCCTCGTGGTCACCCGACATGATCATGTCGGCCAGATTTTGGGGTAAGAACCTGGCTAATTTTTCTTTCTGTAATTGCACGAGTTCCTGTTCTTGTGCGCGTGCTCGAATCAGGTTGCCGACGCGAGCCAGGAGTTCCGGTTCGTCGAAGGGTTTGGACAGATAATCGTCGGCTCCTGCTTCCAGACTTTCAATACGTGCTTCGGTCCCAGCGCGGGCTGTTAAGAAAATCACGGGGGTCGATCGAAGAGTCTTATCGACTCGAACGGCTTTCAAAAGGTCCTGTCCGCTCATTTTCGGCATCATGACATCCGTCAGGATCAATGCCGGGCGCAAGTGTTGAGCTATCTCCAGAGCTTCCGCCCCGTCCCTGGCTACCATGATCTGATATTGTCTGTGCAATATTTTTTTGACGTACCCTCGCATATCGGCATTGTCGTCGACCACCAACACCAATGGGGCGTCCTTTTTTTCAGCGGGGGAAAGGAAGGACTCATCGTCTTTCTGTTCGTCTTCGGCTGGCCTGGGAAGAATGTCCCGGTCCTCCTCGTCATCTTGAATGGCAAGCATCTGGTCAGCGGTCACATTCCCGCGAGGCAACGTGATGGTAAATACGGAACCACGGCCGGGGTCGCTTTCCACCGCAATGGTTCCCCCATGCAGCATGACGATTTCCTTCACCAGGGCCAATCCGATCCCGCTGCCTTCATACCGCCTCGTGGCACTGCTTTCCACTTGAGTGAATCGGTCGAAGATTCGCCCTAATTGATCGGGTGGAATGCCGATGCCGTTGTCTTCAACCTCCAGTTCAATGAAATGTTCCTTGGTGGAGAGACGAATCCAGACCTGGCCTTCATGGGGATCGCTGAACTTGAAGGCGTTGGAGAGCAGGTTATACAGAACCTTTTTCATTTGGAGTGGATCGGCCTCCAAGGCCACCGGTTGCATGAGGCCTTTCACATGGATACGACGAGTCGGGCTGGAATCGAAGTTCATCACCACACTGCTCACGAGCCCAGCGAAATCCATACACCGTTTGTTTGGAGTGGTGCGACCGCTGTCGAATTTAGCCAGATCCAGCAACTCATTGATGAGAAACAAGAGTCTTGATGCATTCCGTAAGCCGGTCTGGACTACCTCTTTGGCTTCTGCGCCTAGTGCAGATTTCAAGAGAGTCTTAAATGCACCCACCGCCAGAGTGAGCGGCGTGCGAATTTCATGGCTGATATTGGCGAAAAACTCACTTTTCAATCGATCCAGTTCGAGAAGTTTTTGATTAGAGGTCTCCAATTCAACCCTTGCCTTGCGCTCGAAGAGCCGTGCTTGAAATTCGGCCCGCTGCAGTCGCTCGTAAAGGGAAACCGAGAAGAGTAAGGCGACACAGGTCCATACGAGGAAAAACGAGTTCTCAATGGCTGCATCGATATCAGCCGTCACAGAAGTCTTGAGAAAGTTCAGTCCGTAATACGCCACGAGCGTTCCGGCTTGAGCGATGAGATGACTTGGCCAGGACACCGGGACAATGACCGCTGCAGCCAGGAACACGAGATTGAGCCCGTTGTAATACTGGGCTGTGAATCCGCCAAGCACGACGGTCATCTGGACGATACACAGATTGCCAATCAATACCCAAAGTATTAAGAACACATGTGGCGGGATTGCAGCAGGTTGGTACCTCACCAGCAGAAGGCATACGAGGAGCCCTAACTCCAAAATCGTGCGTATATCGAGGATAGCATTGAGATGTTCTCGATGGAGGAGGACGTCGGCCACAATGAACGCAGGGTTGGCGACCAAACCCAAAAGATAGAGCACGGTGAGACGTTCCCAGGCAAAGCGGGTGCACCAATTTGTGTAGGATTCAGGTTCATGGAGCTGCGAACTGTCTTCCTTGGTCTTTACGAGTGCCAGGAAAAAGTTGTGTACCGTTAACCCCGCTGATTCCTTCTGCTGCGCCACATTGGAACCTATAGCTGAGAGTGTTATTGATGTATTACGCCCTCACTGATTCAATTGCCGAACAAGCCGACCCTTTCTTCCAGATTTGCTCCTGGCGAGCTGTGTGAAATAGTCGGTGTCCTATCAGTACTTGACTCGTCCACTTCTAAGGAATGTACCAATGAGCCGGGAGCAGACCGGCGGATTGTTCCGATTGGCCCATACATCAACGGCCATGTAGGATGAGGGCCGTCGCGAATCCCGGAATGAACTCAAGAGATTTTGATAATCTATCTATCCGCCACGGCCTCGACCGCGAATACGTCAGCCGCAGGTGCCTGCCAACAGATGCAAGCCGGAAAAAAGGAGTAGAAAAAGGAAGGGCTATTCTCGCCCAACAGGTCCGCACCAGCGTACTCATTTTTAATGATCGTAACGGATGACCCACTCTTTTTCTTGATATCCGGCCACGGAGTGTTGGCTATGGGAACGCCAACCTTATGAGGTGGACTGATGAGGGACGAAGAAAGCTGGAGCGTCGGGCTCCTGGCCGCCAAGGCCACCGGCTGCATGGTCTTGAGGAATAGGACTACCTTGTGGCTCAGGAGAGGCGGCTGAACAAAACTATTGCCGGTGTGTGGTGAATCGACCGTGAGTGCGTTGGCTGCGGGCCGTCCGTCCTGCATTTGGTCCATCGCGATCCAGCGAGATGGCACCGGCAACATGACGGTGCCTCCTGCCGGTTGTGTACAACACTATAGATAAAACACCTATTATCTTCAAATCCTATAAGTCCCGATTAATTGGGGAACATTTGAGGTTGAATGTGGGAGGGAACACTATTCGTGAAAGGGGCATTTGCGGAAATAGAAGGATCTCGCTGAGTCTTGATATCTTCAGGGTGGGCCAGATTCTTCGTCGTGGCCTCAGCATGACAAGGCGGGCGGGAGACGACATGGGGACACGGAAGATCTTGCTAAGCCGTGGCATCTTCAGGCCGGTCACAGATTCTTCGCCTCTGGCTCAGAATGACCTTCCTAGGAGGAATGATCGAGGAGGCAAGTCTCCGTGGGATCAGAATGGCAACTATAATGAAGAATAGCCGGATATCAAAATCGTTTTATTATGTAGGCCTGTGGTTTTCTGTTCTATGCTTGTTGGTGGACGCGTGAATGAGATGCCAGGCGCGGAGGACTTCGGCCACGGTCCAGGCCTGGGCGATACAGCCACGTGGAGCGAATGGCGGTTGCCCGTCAAAGATTTCCCCCAGCGTTCCCAGTCCGTAATCGTTGAGATGATGAGCCATTGGTGCAAGATACGACAGCGCAGCTTCGGGATTGCGATAGACCCGGAAGTGTGCCAGCACAAAAGGACCGAGTAGCCAGCCCCAGACGGTGCCTTGATGATAGGCGCCATCCCTCTGCCGGATATCACCTTCATATTGTCCTACATATTGCGGATTGTCCTGCCCCAGGCTGCGTAACCCGTAAGAGGTGTAAAGATGTTGAGCGCAATAATCCACGACAGCATGTTGCTGTTTGTAGGTGAGCGGACTGTTGGGTAACGAAACGGCGAACAATTGATTGGGTCGTGGGGCTGGATCATGTCCATGCGGTCCGTCCAGCACGTCATAACACCGGTGTACTGGTTCGTTCCAGAACCGTTGAAAGGATGTGTGGATGGCCCTGGCTGTTTGTAGAAATTCCTCGTGCGGCGCTTTCATGGTCCTGGCCAATTGGCTCAGGGTGAGCCAGGCTTGGTACCACAGCGCATTGATTTCGACCGGTTTGCCGATCCGCGGAGTCACGACCCAGTCTCCGATCTTGGCGTCCATCCAGGTGAGCTGCACGCCGGGCTCTCCGGCATAAAGTAAGTGATCGGCCGGATCCATACCGATTCCAAACCTGGTGCCCTTGCGATACCACGCCAGCATCTCGACCAGCGCGGGAAAGATCGTTTTGAGAAAGGCGCGGTCATCGGTGGCGTCCACATATTGGCGGACGGCCTCGATATACCAGAGCGTGGCATCAACGGTGTTGTATTCGGGTTCTTCCCCTGCGTCGGGGAAACGATTGGGCAGCATGCCTTGGTTGGCATATTGCGCGAAGGTCGACAGGATGCTGCGAGCGATGTCAACGCGCCTGGTGGTCAGGGTGAGTCCCGGTAGGCTGATCATCGTGTCCCGGCCCCAATCTCCAAACCAGTGATACCCGGCAATGATCGTATGCCCGCTGTCGTGAGGGGTCAGGGGGCGTGAGGCGATGAATTGATCGGCGGCCAGTGTGAGCTGTTGGATCCAGTCCGGCCAATTCGGGTGTGGCTGTTTTGTCGTGGACTCGGATTGGAGCAATGCCATTTCATGACGTCGGCGGGATTCGAAACACGAAGCGGCGGGCCTGGACGGCTTAGGACGGGTGCTGGCCATCCAGGTCATCTCTTCGCCCGGTTTCAAGTCGAGGGTCCACGTGCCGATGTGCAGATGATGTTCGCGATCGGGAAGTCCCCGTTCGCGTTCGAGCGGCAGATCGTAATCGTGGTACCACAAATTGGCGGCTTCAACCGATCCTCCCGATGCGGATAGGATAAACGGAGAACCTTCTGTGGGTAGAATCTGGAGTCCATGCGGGATGGGAGTGGTTGAAAATTCCGGGAGAGTGTCCAGCGTGATGCTATGGTAGTCCCGGTGATTGATGAAAGCCCGCAGATTGAGACGAATTGGAAGCGATCCTCTGGTGAAGGAGTACTTCACATACGTGGTATTCTCACCGGGTTCCATCCATAGGCGCTTTTCGACTAATGCATTGCCGATGGCAAACGTCCAGACCGGTGTCGTGCCTTCCAGGCGGAAGCGTTCCAGCCATACAAATCCCATTGGCGACACGGTCCCGCTATGCCAATGATTGGTGGAGAGCTGAACGATCTTTTCCTGGTACTCCACGGTTTCTTCCAGTTTGCTGACCAACAAGGTGCGTCCGAGGGGTGGCTTGAGGGCGGCGATGAGCAGGCCGTGATACCGTCGGGTCAGGGAACCCGCCACGGTGCCGGAGGCGAACCCTCCGATGCCGTTAGTGACGACCCATTCCCGTCGTTCGGACAGCCACACATCACCACAAATCTCCCTTCCAAAATCCACGACCTGTGGCCAGATTGGTGCGCTCATGGACAGGGTTGGCCTGCGATCTGAGGGCTTTGTCGTGGAAGGCATGATCCTATTCTCCTGCTTGTTCCAACAGTTTGGTGACAAGTCCGGTCCAGCCCGTTTGGTGGCTGGCGCCCAATCCCGCCCCGTTGTCCCCGTGAAAATATTCATGGAATAACAGGTAGTCCCGCCAATGCGGATCCTGTTGAAACCTGGCGACTCCACCGAAGATCGGTCGATGGCCCGAAGGATCACGCAGGAAGAGACGATTGAGGCGATGGGAAATTTCCGCCGCGACTTGCCACAGTGTCTGTTGCGATCCTGAGCCGGTCGGGCAGTCCACGGTGAGATGATCACCAAAGAAATGATGGAATTTTTGTAACGATTCGATGATCAGAAAATTCACCGGGAACCAAACCGGTCCTCTCCAATTGGAGTTGCCGCCGAATAAGCCGGTCCTGGATTCTGCCGGTTCATAATCCACGCGATGTTCATGTCCATTCACATGGAGCACATAGGGATGGTCTTGATGATATTTGGATAAGGCTCGAACGCCATATGTGGAGAGGAATTCCTCTTCATCCAGCATGTACTTCATGACGCGCGGGAGTTGTTCTTGATCCACAATGGAGAGCATCCGGCGAACACTTCCATCCGGCAGGCTGGTTGAGCAGACATGGCGCCGGAATTCCGGGCGGTTTTCGATAAACCACAACAGGCGCCGTTTAAAGCCCGGCAAGGCATCCACCACTTCCGGTTCCAACGTCTCAACGGCAAAGAGCGGGATGAGTCCCACCATGGACCGGACCTTTATTTGTTGAGAATGGCCGCCCGGGAAATGCAACATGTCATAATAGAATCCGTCGGTCTCATCCCATAGGGAGGCTTCGTGATTGCCCTCGCCGATGTGATTGATGGCATGCGAGATGTAGACAAAATGTTCAAAAAATTTGCTGGCCACATCGCCATAGGCCGGATCGTGTCGTGCCAGTTCCAGGGCAATGGCCAGCATATTTAAACAGTACATGCCCATCCAACTGGTGCCGTCGGATTGATCGATATATCCGCCGGTTGGAAGCGGCGCGGACCGGTCGAAGAGGCCGATGTTATCCAGTCCGAGAAACCCTCCCTGAAAAATGTTTCGGCCATCGGCATCTTTCCGGTTCACCCACCAGGTAAAATTCAGGAGGAGTTTGTGGAAAATCTTGGCCAACCACACCCGGTCGGCTTTGCCCCTGATGCGTTTTTCAATTTTATACACCCGCCAGGTGGCCCAGGCGTGGACGGGGGGATTTACATCGCCGAACGCCCACTCATACGCCGGAATTTGCCCGTTGGGATGCATGTACCATTCTCTGACCAATAGCCGAAGCTGATCTTTTGCGAAGTCCGGGTCCACCAGGGCTAATGGCACGCAATGAAAGGCAAGGTCCCAGGCCGCAAACCACGGATATTCCCATTTGTCGGGCATGGAAATGATGTCTTCATTATAGAGGTGCTTCCAATCCGTGTTCCGGCCATTTTTTCGCCCTGCGGGCGGCGGCGGTCCTGTGGGGTCGCCGGCCAGCCAGGTGCGCACGTCAAAATGATAAAACTGTTTGCTCCACAGCATTCCCGCAAATGCCTGACGCTGAACATTTTGGGCATCGGCGGAATGGCACGTTCCGAGGCGTTTGGCAAAAAATTCGTCCGCCTCCTGTTGGCGCGCGGGGAAAATGGTTTCGAACTCTTCCCCCAACTGGCCTTCGGTCGGAGGGAGGTTGGTCAATCGCAGTCGGTAAGTGATGCTTTGTCCGGGGGGAATCAACGGGTGATAATGGACCGCAGCCTTCGTTCCCACTTGTGCGGGATTTACGGTCCCTGGTGCGCCGGTGACGATATAGTCATTGATCCCGTCTTTGACATAGGGGCCGGCGTTGGGCACTCCATAGAGCCGTTGCGTGTTGGTGTCATTTTCGGTAAAGAGCATGTCCGGAGTGCCTTCGCATAACAACCATCGCGACCCGTATTGTTCATGATCCAGGTGGATGGCCTGCGCATCGCCAAGGTCTTCATCCCGATTGAGAGTGGGACGTGGAGCATGCGGCGTCCAGGACCAGGTGTTGCGAAACCAGATGGTCGGCAAGACATGAAGTTCCGCAAAATCAGGCCCCCGGTTATGGGCGGTAATCCGGATCAGGATGTCCTCGTGCGTCGCTTTGGCATATTCGAGAAACACGTCGAAATACCGGTTGTCATCAAACACACCCGTGTCCATCAACTCATATTCCCAATCCTGTTTACCCCGCTTCCGGTTTTCTTCGATCAATTGGGCATAGGGAAAGGGGTGTTGGGGATATTTATACAAAAACTTCATGTAGGAATGCGTCGGTGTGGAGTCCAGGTAAAAGTAATACTCTTTGACGTCTTCCCCGTGGTTGCCTTCGTTCCCGGTCAAGCCAAACAAGCGTTCCTTCAGAATCGGATCTTTCCCGTTCCAGAGGGCCAGGGCAAAGCAAATCCGCTGGTGGCGATCGCAGATGCCGCCGATGCCATCCTCTCCCCACCGATAGGCGCGTGAGCGGGCCTGGTCATGGGGGAAATCCCCCCAGGCTTCGCCATTCGGACTGTAATCCTCACGGACCGTGCCCCATTGCCGTTCACTCAGATAGGGTCCCCACCGTTTCCAATGTACCGTCCGCTTTTTGGATTCTTCTAAGCGTTCTTCTTCGGTGGTCAGGTGAGATGTGCTGTTGGACATGGATGGGGTTCCCTATGAACAGATGCCTGACGGGTTATCGCTGGAGAGTTTGCAGGACATGTCCGTTCCGGGTCCAGATCATCAGGTCACGGCAAAATTCCCGGTCCGATCGCGGGATGTTTCCAGGCTCCGAAATCTGAAACATGTTCTGAGATGTTGGCAATGTGTCACAAAGGCGGATGAAGGGTTGGTCGCTAAACAGGTCTGCTGGAGAAGAGGTCATTGAGTGGTACATCAAGTATAGTCGAGTTTACCTGCTCCATCCCATAATTTTAGTGTATCACGAGAAAACCGTAAACTGTCCCAGGTATCCGGCCAGGATGATAGGGGGATCAACCTCCGGAAAATTCCTCCATGCCGTGCAATTTTCCTTGACCGGTTCCGGAACCGAATGACAGGGTCCCAGGAGAAGTCGGTCAGGGGAATGTTAGGGAAGTTGTCGGAATAATCCGGCAACCACTCTATTTCCTTTCACCCGGTTCCTTGGAGATAATAGCGCCGGTAGGGTCCTACTCAAGCCGGCCAGGTTTTTCTCACGCATTGCCATTTCAGAGGAGGGTGTCATGGCTGAGGTACACACCACGTCTCCATTTTACTCTGAGGGAGAGTCCGTTACTTCGGCCCTTTCCGCTCAGATGTCTTCACTCGGTCCCGTCCCTGTGCTCCAGGACGAAGTGCTTCACCGAGTGATCAAAGGGGTGGAGGCGCAGACGGGAGAGAAATTTTTTGACACGTTGGTCGAAGAGTTGGCCAGGGCGCTGGGAGTGAAATATGCCTACCTGTCGGAATTCAATCAAGTGGACGGATGTTTTTATTCAAAAGCCGGATGGTCACCGAACGGATTGGTCCCTCCTTTCCGGGTGCCGGCTGGTGGTCCCTGTGCCGTGGTTCTGACTCCTCAGGTGGTCCATCATGCCGACGGCTTGGCCGATTGTTACCCCGGAGTTCAGGTCATTAAAGACTGGGGAGCCATCAGTTATTGCGGCCTTCCCCTCATCAATGCTTCCGGAAAGGTGGCCGGGCATTTGGCGGTGCTCGATGATAAGCCGATGCCCAACGGGGACTATACGGCTTCTATTATGCGTATTTTCGCCGCTCGGGCGGTGGCGGAAATTGAACGGGCGGCCTTGGACCAAGCCCTCAGAAAAAGTGATTCCATTCTGCGGCTCGTCGATGAAGGCACCGCTTCGACCTCAGGAGGGGAGTTTTTCCAGGCACTGGCTTGCAACCTGGCAAAGGCGCTGGGTGTCCGGTACGCCTTTGTGGGGCAACTCATGGCAGATACCGGACGAGTGAGAACGCTGGCATTTTGGAACGGCGAGGCCTTCATTGAAAACTTTGAATATAATCTGGAGCATAGCCCCTGCCAACAAGTGCTAGCCGGAGAAATCTGCCATTTCCCTGAACGTGTTCAACAACGGTTTCCACATGAAAAAGGGCTGGCCGATCTGGGCGCAGAAAGTTATTTGGCCATTCCGTTGCTCAACCAGGCGGGTGAAGTGCTGGGGCACCTGGCCGCGCTGGATGTGCAACCCATGCCGATGGATGCCAGGCTGCTTCCGCTCTTTCGAATCTTCGGTGCCAGGGCGGGAGCGGAATTAGAACGACAGAAAATCCATGCCAGGCTTGCGGAAAGTGAAAAACAATTGCGTGATCTGTTCGATGAGGCACCGATTGCCTATGTGAACGAAGGACTGGATTCCAGGTTTATCCGGGCCAACCGGGTGGCGATGCAGACCCTGGGCATCACGCCCGATCAGGTGGAAGGGACGTACGGCAAATCGTTTATCCCCGAGACTCCGGACGCGCAAAAGCGGATGAAAGAGGCATTTGATGCGATTGGCCAAGGCACCGATACCAGCGGGGTGGTGCTGGAATTGCGCCGCAAGGACACGGGGAAACCCCTTTGGATCCAATGGTGGTCCAGGCCCGATCCCGGCGGGACCTATACCCGCACCATGTTCCTGGATATCACCGACAAAGTCCTCATGGAACAGGAAAAGGCCAGGCTTGAAGCGCAGAATACGTATCTGCGGGAGGAAATCCAAAGTGTGCACAATTTTGAAGAGGTGATTGGATCGTCATCGACTCTGAAAAAAGTTTTGCGCAACGTCGAGCGGGTGGCTCCCACCGATTCCACCGTACTCGTGACGGGCGAGACCGGAACCGGCAAGGAGTTGATCGCCAGGGCCATTCATAATCTCAGTCCTCGCAAGTCCAAGCCGCTGGTCAAAGTCAATTGTGCCGCCATTCCTGCCGGGTTGATCGAAAGCGAACTCTTCGGGCATGAGAAGGGCGCATTCACCGGAGCGTTGACCAAAAAAATCGGACGGTTTGAATTGGCCGACAAAGGGACGATTTTTCTGGACGAAATCGGCGAACTGCCTTTGGATTTGCAAGCGAAACTCCTACGGGTCCTCCAAGAGGGAGAGTTTGAACGAGTAGGGGGCACGCAAACCTTTAAGGTCAACGTCCGGGTCATCGCCGCCACCAACCGGGATCTCGAGCAATTGTCCGGAATGGGGCAATACCGGTCCGATCTGTATTATCGGCTGAATGTGTTTCCCATTCACCTTCCCTCACTTCGTGAGCGGGAAGGGGATATTCCCCTTCTGGCCCAATATTTTGTGCGGAAATGCGCCACGAATTTAGGAAAAAAAATCGACCGGATTCCGGAAGCGATGATGGCGTCGTTGCGGCAATATTCCTGGCCCGGGAATATCCGCGAGTTGGAGCATGTCATTGAACGGGCCGTCATTCTCACGGAAGGATCTTCCCTGGAACCCATCGAATTGTCGACGGGGGCGCGGGGAGGCGGGTCGGTGTCAACTGTCATGACATTGGAGGAGCGTGAACGGCGGCATATCATGGAAATCCTGGAACAAACGGGTTGGCGGGTCAGTGGAAAGGAGGGGGCTGCGGAGTTGCTGGGGTTGAAGCCCACCACCTTGGAAGCCCGAATGAAGAAGCTGGGAATTACAAGAAAAAAATAGGAGAGATTCCCAATATTTTGTGAAGGTCACAACATATTGGGAAAAAATATTGGGAATACCGACCAGGCCTTCATCAAGCAAAGAATAAAAAACCTCATTGAAACCGGCCACTTGGATGCTGTCTAAGTGGCCGGTTTTTTTTTGGCCCGATGGTTGCTCAATACCCTTCATGAGAACGTTGAATAACAAATACATCCAAGAGGAAAAAGGCCAAATTCATGTTGGATGTTTTGAGGTCGGGGAGCTGTTCAAAAAAGTTCGTCCAGCAAGGCCGCAGTCAGTTTTTCGCGCGGAGCGTACTTCCAGTACGTGAGCAAGGAAAAATGGCGAGAACGCAGTTGGCGGCTTTTTTCAACAGCTTCCACGCATGAAACAGTTCACATCAAGCAACAGGAAACCCTGACCCATGATTCGACTCACGGTCAAAGCCACACAGGACGGAACGACGACTGTGGAAATCGAAGGACGAATCGTATCGGAATGGATCAACGTGGTCGAAACCGAATGTCAGGGCCTGTTGGCTCAAGGCACCAAGGTGGTGCTTGATTGTTCAGCGGTGAGTTTTGTGGGAGAGGATGGGGTCCGCATGATTCGGCGGCTCATCACCCAAGGCTGTGGCATTAAAAATTGTCCGTCATTCATTCAGCAGATCTTATTTACTTAAATGGTTTCGATGGAGGAGCGTCCCATGAGTACAATTACAGCAGAATCGATCGATGGTCTGTTCAGTGCACCCGCGTCAGGTCGGCTCAGAAAATCCGCGACCCCGGCACTCCGGGTATTCAAAAGCCACGACCGTCACGAAGGTCGAGCGGAAGACGATCCTGCAGAAGCGGCCTTAGTGGAACGCGTTCGACGCGGCGAAGAAACGGCGTTTAAGGAATTGGTCGAACGCTATCATTTACCATTACGCCGGGTTGCCTTGACCTTCGTGCATAGCGAGGCGGTGGCCGAGGAAGTCGTGCAAGATACCTGGATGGCGGTGTTGGAAGGCATTCATCGCTTTGAGGAGCGCTCGTCCTTAAAAACGTGGATCTTTCGCATTCTGGTCAATCGGGCCAAAACGCAAGGGGTGCGGGAAAGCCGGTACGTGGAATTTCCCCAAAAGGTTTCCGATGCCGATCAAGGGGGACACGACATGGTGGATGAACTGCCCGCTGCTCCGGGAGGAGAGGGGTGCCCTGGAAATTATTCCGGAATCATTTTTTCTCAAACGGAAGCGTCACCCGAAGGGAAGCTGTTGAATAAGGAAATGGTCGAGCGGATGTATGTCGTCATTCGTACCCTTCCGGCTATGCAGCGACAAGTAATTCTGCTGCGGGATGTAGAGGGGGGTACATCCGAGGACATCTGCCGGATGCTGGGCGTCTCCGAATCCAATCAGCGTGTGCTGTTACATCGCGCCAGGACAAAAGTTCGTCAGGCCTTGGCACCTTATATGGATGAGTCCAATCCCTATGCCTCAAAATCCTGTGCCCTTAGGCCCTGTGCGTGAACGGTGCGAGAGGAATGCAGAATAACCTGGAGTCGGATTGCTGAACCCGATTCTGTATGGGGTTTTCTTAAACAGGGTTTCTTAGCGCTTGCAAGGATCAGAGGGCTGGGGTTCGGATCAGGAATCGAAGCGCTAGCGGGCTGCGACTTCAACCAGGGTGTCGTAATAAATACGGATTCCCGTTTCGAATTGGTCGACGGGGATTCGCTCAGCGTCACCATGAATTGAGGTGGCGAGTTCAGTACTGAGCACAAGGGGAAGGATGCCATAGCATTTGGCCCCGCGTAGACGAAACATCCTCGAATCGGTTCCATAAGGGATAATCATCGGCACGACGGTCGCGTCGGGATGGTGCCGTGTGATGGCGTTGGACAGCGAACGAAACATCGGGGTGTCATGCGGCGTCACGATGGACTGACTCGCGGGATGAATGACCTCAACGTCGATCTCATTGCCGAGCCTGGACTTCACCTCCGCCAGAAAGGCTTCGGCATCCATGCCCGGCAGCAACCGGGCGTCGAGGGTCGCGACGGCCAGCGAGGGAATCACATTCGCCTTGGGCGGATCGCCCACACCAGACCGAATCGAGGTGAGCGAGACCGTGGTTTGCCGGATGGCGTTTGTGAACTGGTTTGGTGTAAGCGGGCCGAGTTGGGACACGAGCGCATCCAATGCCGGATTGGAGACGGTTGGAAACGGCTGACTGAACAGCCGATCGAGCGCGCGCATTAATTTATCATTCGGATTCTGATCATGCGGTTGTGAGCCGTGTCCGGCGATGCCGTGGGCCGTCAGACGAAGCCAGAACGCCCGCTTCTCCGCCACGGAGATTCCGAAGACGAGCTTATCCTTCACGAAGATCTCGCGACTGCCAACTCCACCTTCGTCGAGGACATACTCGGGATCGAGTTCGTCGTAATGGTGGTCGAGCATATAGCGCGTCCCCATCGTCCCACCGATTTCTTCGTCGTTCACCGCCATAAAAATGATATCGCGGTCGAGAGAGACATTTTGCCGTGCCAGCGTCAGAAAGGCGTAGAGTTGCAGCACACCGGTGCCTTTCATATCGATCGCGCCCCGGCCCCAAATGTAGCCGTCTTTCATCTCGCCACCATAAGGATCGACGCCATCCCAGCGACTCGCGTCTGCGGGCACCACATCCATATGATGGAGCAGCAGAATAGGCTTGGCCTTGCCTGTGCCTTTGATCCGGGCAGAAAGATTGATCTTGCCCGGTGCAGCTTCATATCGCGTGATGGTGATCCCCTCTCTCTCGATGATGTCCTGAAGGAATCCGGCAGCCTCGGTGACATCACCCGGCGGGTTGGTGGTGTTGAAGCGAAGATAGTGCTGCAAGGTGTCCACGGCCTCGCCCCCGGTCGCCTTCCAGTCAACCTCCTGCCCCATTGCCGCCGTCGCAGGTACCAGCAGAAATAACAAGCAGAGAATTCTCAGACAAAAAGGTTTCATTGTGCTTGATCCGGGAATTTCACGTTCATGACTTGCATATCCAGACGGGTTCAATAGTGTATACCAATTGGGGCTGACCAAAGGATACTCCTTTTATTGATCGCCGAAAAACTTCAGCCATGGTTTCTCCCTTCGGCCATATTCAGGATAGGCGCTAAAAGGCTCCGTGTCTCTTCTTGTTATCCTGAGAGGAACGAAGGATCTGATTCCAGCCCAACCAGGCTATGGCTCAACCAGATGCTTCGCGTTGCTCAGCATGACAATTTCGTTAAGGAAGATCCAGATACGGTCAATTGACTAACTGGAGGTGATTTCCCAACAATAGGCGGGAAAATCGCGTTGGAATTCTTTTTCATTCTTTTTGATTAGGGAACTCGCTATGTTGCAAAAATTTCACAAGAACCGCCGACCACTCATCGTCAATCGTTCATCATATCTATTTTTCCAACACCGTTACTTCATGACGTTCAAGGGTTTTTTATGTGCTTTGATCCTGGGGATCAGCTTGTTGATTCAAACCCTATTATTACCTATCCCGGCTTTTTCTCAATCGAAAGAGGATTACCCTGAGGGTGATCAAGAATATTTTAAAGCCCTCCTGGAACTTGAAAAGGACGAGGATTATAAGAAATTCCTGATGGACAGTGTTTCGTACGCGGGTGATAAGAAAGTGGAGTATATCGATTATAAAGGGGTGAGGCCTACTGTCGATGGGGAGGGAGCCGAACCCGCTGATACTGGGACGGATGCTGCTCATTTCACAAAGCAAACATATACAGCCATGCGTAATATGGATTGGTTCAGGAAAAACAATTATCAAAATTTCATCCGGAATGTGGGTCAGAATATTTACCCGTTGATCATCGCCAGTGACTATGAGCCGGGAAAAGAGGGGGTCGGCAGCACGTATTACTTGTATCGAAGAGACCGTCCCGTCGAATCGGTCACGCCGACCTCCGTCACGTATGAGATGGAAAAAATTCTTGCGCACATCCCGATGGGAGTCTTTTTTTTAATCTCCCCCTACTTTGACAATGTGGCCAATCGACCCGAGGGGTGGGAAGAGCCGCTAATTGAATATAAAAAACATGTGGAAACCATAAAAGACCTTTTAGGGAAAAGTGATATCGGTCAAGCCACATCGACCAGAGCCATGACAATGTTGGATATGGTGAATCATTATCTACGGGACTGTATCGAAAATAATTCCGGTGATGAACAGTCTTATCGTGCGTTTTCTCATCAAATAATCCCTTACGTTGCCCAAGCCATGAAATCCGCCGTGGAACTGCAGGTACAAGCGGGATTGAGCGCCATGAGCCAATGGAAAAAAGAGTTAGGTCCCCAGGAATGGGACAAACTCCATGTCTTAATTCCTGTTGTGTGGCCCGTGGCCGTCGGTAATCCACGACGGCAGATATTTGAACATCTCATGACACCTGTACGGGCGAAAACCAACATCTTCGAGGTGCATACCGGATCGCACGATGAGGCCCGGACTACGTTAGGCAGAATAAAAGGGGATTCGGTGATGGCCGGCCTCACCTTTGACAAGAACACCCGCTTCGGCATGGGCAGTTACTTACGTTTGTCATCACCGACGGATCTCGTGCAGGGGGCCACTAAAGAAGAATTAAAGAAGTACCCTAAAACCCAAGAACATGTTCTCCCTATGAAAACACCCCACAGCGATTAGGAGAAGGGGGTTCGTTTAAATCACGATTCGGGTTCAGGGATTCGGGGTCAGATCCTGGGGCAAGGCTTGCAATACGATATTTTCATTTTGGAAAAGGCACCACAACCGGGCATGTACTTTTGGAGGTGAAGAATGAAAGCAGCCGCCAGGGGTATACTCCCCGGCGGCTGGTACTCTTTAATTGGCTGAGAGATATTTTACCCGGTAATCCAATGCCAGAATTCGACGTACCAGGGGGGGGCGCCGTCTTCTACAATCGTCTGGACTACAAACGGCATGTGATGCCCTTCCGAGTTGCCGACGTCCATGCGCCTGGCCTTTAAAATAAATGAAATTGGGTGTCCCCAGCTTCAGTCATCCCAGGCTTCTGACTCCACAGTTTTTTAATCGGTTCGATTTATTGTGTTTAGAGGTTCGGCCTAGATACGTTTGTTGACTTGTAGTCGATGGATACCTAGGATGTTATAGATGAAATTGTGGAAAGGGGGAGCGTTCCCGATTTATGGATATTGAGGAGATCCGTAATCGTATCCGAAACGGGAGACATGTTATTTCTTTTACCCATACTGAAAAACTTCGCCGTAGGAGAATTTCACTCAATACTATTTAGCAGGCCATCAGCCAGGGCGAGATCATTGAGGACTATACTCAAGATCCGAGGGGGCCTTCCTGTTTGATAAGGGGGTTACACAAGAGGGCCGACCGATTCATGTGGTGTGTGGAAATCTTGAAGAGGATGACCTTCTGATCATTACCGCGTATGAGCCGGATTCCACTGATTGGGAATTAGATTGGAAAACCAGGAAGTGAGGGCGCAAGTTATGCCGAAATCTTGTTACTTCTGTAAAGGAAAAGTCATGGAACAACACACAAACGTCGACTTTTGGTGGGATGAGGATTTAAAGATCATAGAGGACGTGCCGGCTGGGATCTGCCAGCAATGTGGTGAAAAGTATTTCGAACCCTTCGTGTATAAAGAGATGGAACGACTCGCGGAAGGATCAGGCCAAGCTATTCGAAAGCTTTCGGTGGAAGTGATGCGATACACGACTGTCTAAAGCAGTCTTAAAACAATATTTTTTCCTACAGCGAACCTTTCCCTCTCTTACATCCCTTCCGACTTTCCCAAATTTCCAGGAATTTTCTATAACCAGCCACGGCGCCCTCATGTCGGACCGGGTTTGAGGTCTTGAATATTTTCATTTTATAAGGACGCTCAATTGGTCATATACTTTTGAATGGAAATATTAAACCCGGCCGCCAAGGACTTCCTCCCCGGCGGCTGGTACTCTTTAATTGGCTGAGAGATATTTTACCCGGTAATCCAATGCCAGAATTCGACGTACCAGGGGGTGCCGCCGTCTTCCACAATCGTCTGGACCACAAACGGCATGTGATGCCCTTCCGAGTCGCCGACGTCCATGCGCCTGGCCTGGCCCTGATTATCGACCAGGATGAAATTATCCTTGGTAATCGTGGGCGCGACCATCGCATAGGTTTCTCCCGTCGGCGTGACGAGGGCTTTGGGGGCCAGGTGCTCTTCCTTTTCCAGGTTCAGCAGGTTGCCGACTTTCTTTTGTAATTCTTCCGAAGACATCACGGTGCCACCCAGTTCGGCCTGCAATGGATCGGGGTTGCCGGTTGTCGCCAGGGTGACCAAGGCCTCTGACGCTTTTCCCATGACGGCCGCTGGTAATTCGTTCGCGAAGGCGGGGGCTGCGACTGGCAGTGTCAACGCTGTTATGATGGCGAGTGTCGATTGGTTAAATGTTTGTGTGACGTTCATGATTGTGTTCCTCCTTTAATTGTGGGTTGTTTATTTTGGCTCTTCAGTGTGGGGGTAGATTTGCCAATGTCTCTACCTCCCCTAGCCCCCCCTTACACAGGAGGGGGAACTCGTTTAATATTTTTGTGTCGTTAAATTCTCTACACCCCGACTTTTCCCTCCCTGAAAAAAGTTCCTGTCCTAACAAGAAGGGGATTTGTTTTTGTCTTTTCATGGTTGTACCCCATCAAGCCTTGCTTCCGTGTGCTCCTGAATCCTGAGTGTGTGGTTGACCGGGGGATGTTCCATGATGGAGACGGTTCCATCAGGTCGCCGAATGAAGACGTTCTTCACGTCCTTTTCCGATCCCAGGCCGAAGAACAGGGTCGGGGATTGATCCGACAGCAATCCCACGCTCGTGACGAATTGTTTCGTGTAGGATTTGCCGCTTGTGGTTTCTATGGTCACCAGAGTCCCTAGCGAGTGCACGCTATCGGGAAGGGCTATGCCGATGCTGTTTGCTGTGGATCGGTTCAGAAAGGCCCGCCCCGGACCGTTCATATTGAGCCAGATGACGTCGGGTTTCGTGTCTCCATTCAAATCCGCAATCACCGGCGCTTGTCCGAAGTACGGGTTGGTGAGTCCCAGGTCGTCCACATGGACGAAGGTGTTGGTAGGGGATGACGAAACCTGGAGGAACGATTTCCCCGGCAGTTTCCAAACTTTGTGCACCGGCCACTTGATGTAATTCTGGGCCGCCAAAATATCGAGGCGTCCGTCCAGATTGATGTCTTCGAAGACCGTTCCCCAGGCAAATCCATAATCCCGTAACCCATAGGCTCCCGTGACATCGGTGAAGACAAAGTTCCCGTCATTGCGTAACAGGAGCCATTGGGATTCCAATCGCTGACCGTCTTTGAGGTCTCCCCTGAGAAAGTAGTGCGATATGGAGGTGCCGACGTTGGTAAAGAACAAGTCCTGATCACCATCCTTATCCACGTCTCCCACGGCCAGTCCCATCCAGAATCCGTATCCTGAGTTGGTGGCGATGGGCGTGAAGGTCGCGTTCCGCTCGTTTTGAAAGATTTCGACTTCGCCTGTGTTCTGCGCCACCACCAGGTCCTGCCAGCCGTCTCCGTCCAAATCGACGAAGACCGACAGAAACGTATTTTGTTTCGAGGCGGTGCCGGACGACTGTGTGATATCCGTAAATGTGAGGTCGCCGTTGTTGAGCAGCATGACGTTATGTTTGGCATGGGTCGGGTCATTGAAGGTGGCGCTCCGAAAGGCCTTCTTGCTGACAAACACGCTGACGTAGAGATCCCCATGCCCGTCATGATTAATGTCGGAGACCGCGATTGTGAGCGGGACGGCGTCGGGTTCGAGATGGAGCGGAATCTTGCGTTGGGTGAACGTCCCCTGATCGTTAAGGTAGAGAGAGATCCCGTCGTCCCTGGCGATGAGCAGGTCGGTATCCCCGTCATGATCCATGTCAATCGACGTGGCCCCGTAAGTGGCGATGGTACTGGACAACCCCGATCCCTGGATGCTGTTCACGAGTCGGCCATCCCGGTAGGTGAGCAAGGCGTCCTCCTGCCCGCCGCCGCCGCCCACAAAGATCTCCATTGTGCCATCCTGGTCCACGTCGATGACGGCGGCTCCGGAAAATGGATGAGTGAGCTGATCCCACTGATGGACGAATTCCACCGGGATTTCTTCAAATGGCTGAACGGGAATGGGGTCGGCAGCGTGCGTCAATTTTTCATGTGTCGGGATGCAGGAGGCCGACGTGAGCACGAGTGATGCAACCAGCAATCCCGTTCTCCATAATGCGTTGTGTTTGTGTTTCATGACGGGTACTCCTTGGAAAACGGCCTTAGCTTGCTTCATGCCAGGCATTGAATTTTCTTCCCCCCAGTCCATTCAAGAGGAATTTTCGTTACAACCTCCAGCGGGTGTCGCCAGCAACCATGGACCGATTTCAGGAGCGAAAGGGGAAAGGGACGGAATGCATAATGGCGCTATCCAAGGATGGATGTTGTCTACCCGCAAGAGGGTGTTCTTGAATGTTTGGTTGTGCAGGTTCGAAGCCTTCGGTACAGTGAATCTCTAGGCATGTTTCCCAGGAAAAAATGGGAATAGTCCGCGGAAGGGAAGAAATGGCTTATCTGCAGCGGGATCTCGTTGTGTAATTTTTAGGAAAAGATGGAGGTGGACGTGAAGACCCCAACTGAAAAAATCGGATTTGTGGGGGTGGGGCGGATGGGGGCCAATATGGCCCGCCGGCTTCACGATGTGGGTTATCCGGTAACGGCGGTTTTCGATGTGGCCAGCGAAAGGGCGAACAGTCTGGCCAAAGAATTAGGCTGTGAGGCCGTGTCCACTCCGGGTGAGGTGGCTGCATTATCGAATACGATTTTTACCGTGGTGACGGATGACGTGGCGATGCAGGACATTTTTTCAGAGGGGCATCCGAAGAGTCTTTTGAAGAATGCCGAAGGTCGATTGTTTGTGAATTGTGCGACGCTTTCTCCTCACATTCACGTGGAACTCGAACAGCGCGTGGAAGCACGAGGGGGGCATGCTCTGGAGGCATGTATGGCCAGCAGCATTCCTCAGGCGCGTGAAGGCACGTTATACCTCATGTGTGGCGGAAAGCCTGAAGTCTTCGAGCGGGCCAAACCGGTTTTAACCACCTTGAGTGCTCAGTTACGTCTTATTGGTCCGGCCGGGCAGGCCGCAAAGGTGAAAGCCCTGGTCAATATGGTGATGAATATCAATACCGCCGGTTTGGCGGAGGGCTTAGGCCTTGGAGACGCGCTTGGGCTGGATCTGACGATGTTGCGGGAAGTGTTCAGTCAAACCGGAGCGGCATCACGGGTCCTGGAAACCGATGGAGCCGATATGCAACAGCGTGACCACGAATGCTATTTTTCAGTAGCCCACGCCGCCAAAGATTCCGGCATTGCCTATGCTCTAGCGGAATCCGCCGGACTCACCCTGCCTCTGGCCAAATCGACCTTGGAACAATATCAACGATTGGTGAAGCTGGGAAAAGGGGAATTGGATAAATCCGGCATTGCCGAGCTGACCTTTAAAGACCGCTGTTCGCGGGAATAGGGTCACATTTTTTCTCTTCTTCCCTCGGATCACTGAGGCCATGGTCATCCTCACCTATTCGGCAACTCGCAACGCTCAGGACCAGGTCCACCGAAGGATTTTGGGGAGCCGTCGCATCGTCCGCCCGGCCAGAGATTCTTCGCCGCAGGATTAGAATGGCAAGGTACGTTGGAACTACCCCTGAGTAGAACGAAGGATCCCGCCGGGCTGTTGCATCGTCCACCTGGGCACAGATCCTTCGCCGTGATCTCATGATGACAGGTCGGATGAAGTGAATTGCAGCTACATATTTGACACCTGGAGATGGTTAGCCCAGGAGCGTTTTGCCGAATTCCTGTGCTTGGTGAACCAATTCATCAACGGTTTTTAACGCTTTTCCTACATTTTTCCCTACCGTTTTTCCGGCTTGCTTCGCTGCGCTGCGCACGGTGCTTTTAGCCTTTCGAGTTTTCTTCTGAATGGTTTTTTTCGCTGAAGACACTTTCTGCGCCCCTTCCTTTTTCAATTGGCTCACGGTTTTCTTCGCACGTGAGGAGGCCCCGGCGGTTCGCTTTGTGGCCGTTTTCTTGGCTTTGGAGATGGTGCTCTTTGCTTGTTTGGTTGCGGTCTTGGCTTTTTTGACTCCGGTTTTGGCCGCTGCCTTGGCTTTCTTAGCGACGGTCGCTGATTTTTTCTTTGCTGCTGACTTAACCTGAGAGGCTTTCTTGGATGCTTTTCTCGCCGTGCTCTTTACCGCTTTTTTAACAGCCATCGAATGCTCCTTTTCTGTAGGTAGAGGTCATTAATTGGATCGTGATAAGTGAAATGTAACCTGGAACAATGGAAATCACAAGTCAAAGACGCATCTGGTCATGGGTTTATCGCGCTTCGCGGATGGAAGGCATGCGTCGGTTGAATTCTCGTTGGCTTTTAAACGAATGGATTCGAACGTGCATCAATCGGGCAAATAAGGAATTCTTTCCTTCTCTCTTCAAAGGCACGGGAGAGGGCGTATAATGGAATAGAGGGTGAAAGAGGGATTTCCATGAAAGTCGGGATGTGGAGTATTCAGCTCGGAATACTTTTGTTTGTGGTGAGTGGGTGCGCGACATTTTCCTCCTCCCCGTTTTCCACAAACCAGGAAGCGCAGGTGACGGCCGGCGCCTCGTTTGTTCAAATGGTTCAAGATCCCTCCGCACATATCGGACACATTCTCAAAGTGGGTGGAGTCGTGCTGTCTGCGAAACGTTTTGTGGACCGGACCGAAGTGATGGTGCTTCAGATCCCTTTAGACAGCGATTCGGTTCCCAAATGGGATCGGACCAAGTCCCAAGGCCGTTTCATTGCCACGCAGCAGCCCTTTCTTGATCCGGCCACGCTTCCCCCGGGCACTCGCCTCACCATCATAGGAGAAGTCACCGGGCAGGCCTCCGTGCCGGTGGATGAAGAAGAAAAAGTCTATCCTGTTCTTGCCATTCAGGCCTTGAAAGTGTGGCCGATGATTCCACGAAACACATATGGGTATCGTCCCTATTGGGGGACGTATCCTTACTGGGGTGGGTATTGGGGGTGGTATTGGCCGTATTCGGCTTCGGCTTTCGGATATTATGGTCGTGGACATGGGGGCGGAAAACGGTTCCGGCGATAGAGCGCTTTCGTATCCCTGCTGATTGACTTCAGTTTGGGGAAACGTGCAGAGTATTTTCTCACCCTCATTCACGCTCTTCCTTAAGGAGGTTTTTTATGAAGAAGGTACTATGCTCAGTACTTTTTGTGTTGTGTGTGGTGGGTTTAGCCGGAGTATCCTTCGCCGGGATGATGGATACCCTAAAAGGGAAGGCCGACGAAACAACAAAGACTTCAACTGACGCTCATAAGGGCGTGGACATGACGGGTGCAGCAAAAGAGCAGGCGATTGAAGCCCAGAGTGCCACCAAAAAAGAGGCCGGTGGCATGATGGATCAACTCAAGGAAGGGGCCAAGGGAGAAGTGAATAAAACGAAGGAAACCGCCAACGACATGATTGACAATATTGGTAAATAAGCTTCCCTGCTAAGTTCTGTGTTTGGGGATATCTCAAGCAGAAAATTGTAGCGATATTCGACTGTTGCGCGGCCTGCCGAAAGTGTACGTCTTTCGGCAGGCCGTTTTTTTTCTCGTGTAACAAATAGAAGAGATGAGAGACCACTATCCATGTTTAGGCGTTTGATGGGGGTTTCCCCCCACCCCCTAAATGGTCTTTTCGCCGGCAGGGCCGTAGGCATTCAGTCAGAAAGGGAATGTTCGTGAGAGTCCCGACGGTTCTGGAAGTCGTGCTTTTGAAAGGCCGATGGCCGCTGTATCGCCACGGAGCGGACCCACCGCAGAAGCTACCGTACCGGCATGCTGTTTGTGGTAGCCCCTGCCTTTCTCTGCTGTGGCCTTTCTCCTCATCTCAATATTTCTTCAAAGGTTGTTTTTTCCCGCGTGCCCGTTCCAAAGTTGACCCGCGTATGTGGTGATTTCCGCTCAACAATTCCTACGGGAAGGTGAGGGAAATCAATCCGGTCATTTGTAACCCGAAAATTTCCCATTTGGATGTTTGGAGAGAAGACTCAGGTCGGAAGGAGAGAAAACTTATGCCTGTATTACTATCCTGGTTGTGTTTCGCGGTCGTGCAGTTTGGGTTGTCTGGTGTAAGCTGGGCCGCCGATGCCCCTGTGTTTGGGACGTTTGCCCTTTTTGAGGTGGATAAAGATTGGGGCAGTTTGCCGCAGGAAGAAAGGCAGAAAGGCGGGGAGGAGGCCAAAGCTGTGCTGGAAGGATTCAAAAGTCAGGTGACCGTGGATGGATATTGGACCTATGGATTGACGACAGAATCCCATTTTTTGCTTCGTCTGCATTCCGCCGAACTCAAAGCCAACCAGCAATTACTCACCCACCTTCGGGGTACCGGCCTCGGCCGGCATCTGGATTTGGAGTATACGATCAGCGGGGTGACCAAGGGTCTGAATTATGCTCCGGATTTTCCTGATTTGCTGCAACAACTGAAAGGGGCGAAATACGAAGGGGATCCGTCTACTTATGCGATTATGATCCCCATCCGGAAAAATGCCGAATGGTGGAACCTGTCCAAAGCGGATCGGGTGGCGCTGATGAAAGAACACACCATTCCCACGGTTGCCTATTTAAAAACGGTGAAACGGAAATTGTACCATTCCACGGGGATTTCGGATGTGGACTTTCTCACCATCTTTGAAACCAACAATCTGGTGGATTTTAATGACCTGGTTATTGCGTTGCGGATGGTTCGTGAGGATACCTTCAATGTTCAGCTCGGAGAGCCGACGATCATCGGCACATTAAAAAACTGGAATGATATTGTCGACCTTCTTGTGAAATAGCCGGATCAGGGCCTGGTGATGGGCCTATCATCCTTGTTTCAACCAACCTTGGCATCAGAGGTGAAAGGATTTGAAAATGCCAAACATTCGGAGCAGCGTAACTGGTTTTCCCACGGTTTCACATCTTCACCATTCAACCTGTGTGTCTGTTCAAGGAGGGAGTTCTATGAAACGCATCATTCTGATGTGCGCAGGTGTCGTGTTGCTGTTTGGGATCGGTTCGATTTCGTTTGCGGCCGGGATGGGAGACGAAATGACAGGCAAGACCGGAACGATGAAAGAAGAGGGCATGAAAAAGGCTGATGACGCCATGGGGGACATGAAGGGAAAGGGCGAAGAGATGTCATCGGACGCCAAAGGCAAGGAGATGTCCGGTAACATAAAAGCCCAGGGGAAAGAGAAAACGGGTAAAATGAAAAAGAAACCCATGAAAGAGGAAGAGATGAAAAAGTAATCCTCATTCCCTTTACCCATCCCTAAGAAGGCCGGCTGTGGACGCACTCTGCAGCCGGCCTTCTTATTTGGACACAAAGAGGACCAAAATTGTCACTTTGTTGAATAAAAGATCAGCAGCTTCCACGTGGGACTCGGTGGAATGTTTCATCTGACAATGTCCAAATTTTGCTGTTCACCATGATGTTTTGTCTGTCAAAAGAAACGCATTCATCGTGCTACTTTTGACCGGGACTTCTTCATGAGACGCCATTCAATGCCCCTTTGACCTGACCACTCAAAATAAGAAAGTGGCCTGTGGTATCAGCCATGAAAAGTTCCCGGTGTTCCCTGATTGCCGAGTATTGTCTCGCCGGGTTCTCATCCGTCTTATCTTTCGGTAAGGAGCACAAATTCACATGATTCAACCGGTTGCTTCTCCCGCCCTCAACTCTATGGTTCCCTCAATGATCCATCACGTATGGCGGAAATGGACAAAGGTGATCGTGTTGCTGTTCTGTTGTCTTTTTGGATGGTTGGCCACCGCCATCGCGGTCGAAGATTCCTACATAGCCGGCTATGCTGCCGCTGTGCTTCAACATGAGTTCAATGCAACCAATGCCTCCTTGATCGTCAAAGACGGTATTGTGACTGTCTATGCCGTTTCGCTCGGGACGCTGGACCGTACAAAGGTCCAGACCGCGCTGGAAAGCATTCCAGGTGTTAAGCGAGTGGAGGTCATAGAGGGCGATCCCGATTCCGTGACTCCCAAAACTCCTCCATCGGATGCGATCACGCAGGAAATTCCCAAGCCCGGGTCCAAATTTCTTCCCAATGGTCTTCTCTTCGATCCGCTTCACGCCGATCCACGTTGGCCCCATTTCTCCGTGGCCTACCGTCATATTTCAGAAGGTTCCGAACCCTCAAAAACCGGCTCGGCAAATTTTGGAGAAACGTTCGCGATCTATCGGGATGCTGCGCCATTTGACGGACAATGGGAGATTGCATTCCAGGGCGGAGTCTTCAGCGTGTTTGATTTGGACGCGTCGTCCAAAGACCTCGTCAACGCCGATTACACTGCCGGGCTTCTTGCCAGCTACCGGACCGGTTCCCTTTCGGGCTTCATTCGCGTCCATCACCAAAGTTCACATCTTGGTGATGAATTCATTCTCAATAATCAGCCGAAGCGAATCAATTTGTCCTATGAAGAAATTGATGTGAAGTTGTCCTACGAAGTGGTTGACTGGTTCCGGGTGTATGGCGGCGGCGGGATTCTGGTGGATCGGGATCCCAATTCCTTAGGGCGCGGCACGAGCCAATTCGGGGCCGAATTCACCAGTCCCTGGACGTTGTTGAGCGGAAAGATTCGCCCGGTGGCCTATGGAGATTTTCAGGTCAACGAGAGAAGCAATTGGATCATCAACCGTTCGCTGATGGCAGGGCTGCAATTCGAAAATGCCCGCATCGGCGATCGGAAAATTCAACTCTTAATGGAGTATTATAAGGGGGCTTCACCCAACGGCCAATTTTATTCTCAGCGAACCGAGTGGATCGGAATCGGCCTTCATCTGTATTACTGACCCTAATTTCCACGAGGCATGGAAGTCATCGGAGAAGAAAAGTCCCTGTTGGCCTGATGAGGGAATTTCCCTCACGCCCGGTAACATGTGAGATTGGGTTCCTGGATTTTTTCTACACTTTCCAATTGAGGTCAACAAGTCAAGGAGTCCACGGCCGGTCATTTTTGGGCGGGACAGGCAAACGGGAAGGGGAGGGAAAAAATAATGTCGGGAACGACGTGAAAAATTGTATCGGCATGCGATCTCTTGCTACAGTTCTTCTAACGAGCCGGAAAGAGCGCTGCAGGGAATCACGATACGAAACGTTGATCAAGCACGATAAGTAAATGGCAAAGAATTCATTGCAACACCATTCGAACCAAAACGATTTTCTCGCACTGTACCGGGACATGCTCCTCATCCGACGCTTTGAGGAAAAATCGGCGGAGATGTATGCCTTAGCGAAAATCGCGGGTTTCCTCCATTTATACATCGGTCAGGAAGCGGTCGCCGTGGGATGTATGCATGCGATTCGCCCGGATGATTATGTGATCACCTCCTATCGCGATCACGGACATTGCTTGGCCAGGGGGTCGGATCCCAAAAAAGTGATGGCTGAATTGTTCGGAAAAGCCACCGGCTTGTGCAAAGGCAAAGGTGGCTCAATGCATCTCATCGACGTGGAACGCAATTTCATGGGCGGCTATGCCATTGTCGGAGGGCATTTACCGCTTGCGGTCGGATTGGCGTTTGCCTCACGGTATCGCAAGGAAGACCGGGTGGTTCTCTGCTTTTTTGGTGATGGAGCGGTTCCCAGCGGGCATACGCATGAAGCCTTCAATCTGGCTGCGTTATGGAAGTTACCTGTCATCTTTATTTGCGAAAACAACCGGTACGGGATGGGTACGCCGGTTGAACGCGAGATGCTGCTGTATAAAGACATCGCCGAGCGGGCCAGAGCGCATGGTATTGAAGCGGAACAAGTGGACGGGATGGATGTGCTGGCGGTGAAGGAGGTGACTGCGCGAGTGGTGAAGAAGTTGCGAAAGGACCCGCAACCATACTTTATTGAGGCGTCAACCTATCGATTTATGGGCCATTCCATGTCCGATCCCGCGCACGGTCATTATCGAACGAAGGAAGAAGTTGGAGAAGCCCGCAAGCAGGATCCCTTGGTTTTTCTCAAGACCCGGATTCTTCAGGATGGCCTGGCGACGGAGGCCGACTTTAAGCAGATGGAAAAAGACGTGATTAAGACGGTGACTGAGTCTGTGAAGTTTGCCGATGAAAGCCCGTTCCCTGAGCCCGGCGCGCTCCATGAGGATGTCTTGGTCGAGTAAAAAATGTGCTCTTACAAGACGGAAAGAGTAGGTTGGTACCGCCTTTATCAATACAACACGATGATCAACCATTCTTAGATGATGCCGAACCATGTTGATTTCTTATAGAGAAGCCTTGAATCAGGCGATGCGTGAGGAAATGCAACGGGATCCTCGCGTCTTTTTAATCGGGGAAGAGGTCGGGTATTACCAGGGCGCCTTTAAAGTGAGCAAAGGCTTTGTGGAGGAATTCGGCGTTGAGCGGGTCTTAGATACGCCGATTACCGAAGCCGGATTCACCGGGTTGGCCATTGGCGCAGCGATGGCCGGATTGCGTCCCATTGTTGAATTGATGACCTTTAATTTCGGCATTCTTGCCCTTGACCAAATCGTGAATAATGCGGCGAAAATTCGCTATATGTCCGGAGGGCAGTTATCAGCGCCCATGGTGATCCGCGGGCCGGGGAGTGCGGCCCATCAACTGGCCGCCCAGCATTCGCAGAGTCTTGAAGCCTGGTTCTGCCATGTCCCCGGATTGAAAGTGATTGCACCGGCAACGCCCTCTGATGCGAAAGGATTATTGAAGAGCGCCATTCGCGATGAAAACCCGGTTATTTTTATTGAAGCGCAACTTCTCTACGGCACGAAAGGCGAAGTGGCTGAGCAGGATTTCACCCTACCGATCGGCAAGGCCGCTGTGACGCGAACAGGAAGCGACGTGACCATTGTGGCCTATTCAAAGATGGCCTTACTGGCGCTTGAGGCTGCGGAAGCGTTATCAACGGAAGGCATCAATGCCGAAGTCATCGACCTGCGGACATTGAAACCCCTGGATACCGATACGCTCCTGGAATCTGTCAAGAAAACAGGGCGTGTCGTCATTGTGGAAGAGGGGTGGGAGTTTTGCGGGTTGGGCGCTCAAATTGCTGAGACCATCTATTCAAAAGGATTTGATTTATTAGATGGGCCTATTGTCCGGGTCGCTGGTGAAGAAGTTCCCATGCCCTATGCACGGCCGCTTGAAGATCTGGCCATTCCGGATCAGGCTCGGGTCATATCGGCGGTCAAAGAGATCCTGTGACATGCCACCTATTTTTGTCATGACTGTTTCTCAAACATTCTTCGCCACAGAGTCTTGCAAAGGATTTTTCTGCCATAACAGGAGAGACCTATGATTACGCGCGTCGTCATGCCCAAGCTCACGGACACAATGGAGGAAGGGGTGGTAGTGGCTTGGAAAAAGCATGAGGGGGATGCTGTCGAGTCGGGAGACATTCTGGCGGAAATTGAAACGGACAAAGCCGTCCTTGATCTGGAATCCTTTGGGTCCGGCGTGCTGAAAAAAGTGTTGGTGCCCGAAGGGGAAACCGTGAAAGCCGGGAAGCTCATTGCCGTGATCGGCGAGCAGGACGATGACATTGAAGCCACGCTGACTGAGACTTCTGAGGACCAGGCTGCAGCACGTGAACCTCAAAAGGATTCTCCTCCTCCTTCACGAAAGGAAAAGCCCTCTTCTCCCTCCCCGGCACCATCCATCCCGGCCAAGGAAGAAAAGTCCGGCAGTGCGAAGACAGAAGCCCAGGCAACAAAGGCAGAGACACGACCGGAGGCAAAGATCAAAGTGTCACCCCGAGCCAAGGCGCTGGCGAAAGAACAGGGAATTGATTTGTCCACAATCAAAGGAAGCGGCCCTGAAGGCCGGATCGTTGAAGCCGATATTCAGGGACAGATGGATACTGCCAAGGTTTCTGAGGGGCAAAACAAGGACATTCCTCTGAGCCAAATGCGCAAGGCGATTGCTCGGGTGACCACGTCAAGCAAGGCCCCTGTCCCGCATTTTTATCTCACCACCGAAGTGGCCATGGATCAGGCCGAGCGGCTTCGGAAGCAGATGGAGGAAGCGAATACCTCCCCCTTGAGTTTAACGGTCCTGTTCGTTCGTGCGGCCGCCCTGGCTTTGGCCCGTCATCCTGAAATCAATGTGTCCTTCTTGGGGGAAACCATACGGCGGCATGCCACGATTGATATCGGGATCGCGGTGGCCTTGGAGGAGGGACTCATTACTCCTGTGATACGGGATTGCGCCGGAAAAAATATTCTGCAAGTTGCTGAAGAGATCCGTGATCTGTTTGTCCGGGCCAAAGGCCAACAGCTCACTCCGGAAGAATATGCCGGGGCCACGTTCTCTATTTCGAATCTTGGGATGTATGAAGTGGATAATTTTATTGCGGTCTTGATGCCCCCACAAGCGGCTTCTTTGGCCATAGGCGCGGTGAATGTTGTCCCAGTGGCACGAGGGCGGGCCATAAAGTTGTCCCGCCGAATGAAAGTCACGCTGTCCTGCGATCATCGAGCACTTGATGGTGCCCAAGGGGCACGGTTTCTTCAGTCATTTAAACGAGCGCTGGAAAAGCCGTTGGAACTTTTTCTGCCGGTGAAAACGCCATCAACACATCATAAGCAAGCCGGCCAATAATTCGTTGTGTGCGGGTATTCGGAGGTTTTAACGAAGAAGCCATTGACTGCCGCACGTCCATAAGCCGGGAGTTCTGTGCTGCTGAAATTCCTCCATTCACTCTCTCTATCTTTTTCCTGCCCGACTCAGGCCTTGTCTTACCTCGTCCTCGATGCTGACTTGAGGGTCAGTGAAACCGGACACACCATAGAAAGACCCGATTAATCGCACATGGCATGGATGAAAACAACAGGACTCCTTGGGATGATTGTTTTTCTAGTAGTGGTGGGCGGACCGGATTTTGCCATGCCTGAAGAGTCAAGCCGAAAGCTGGATGAGGCGTTGCTTCACGCCGCGGAACGAAATGATGCAGCCATGATCCGGCAATTGTTGAAACAAGGAGCAAGCATTCAGGCTCAAGATGGAAGGGGGCAAACGGCGTTACTCTTGGCCGTTGATCGGAATCATGTTGAAAGCGCCAAGTTGTTGATTGAGGCGGGAGCGGATGTGAATGCGCAGGATCGTCAACTGGACAGTCCCTTGCTCTTGGCCGGAGCGAGAGGATACCTCGAAATTCTACAGCTGATCTTAGCGGCCCATCCCGATTTTACAATTTATAACCGGTTCGGAGGGACGGCCTTGATTCCGGCATGTGAACGAGGGCATGTGGAAACGGTGAGGGCCCTATTGCAGACCGATGTGGATATCAATCATGTGAATCGATTGGGTTGGACCGCGTTGTTGGAGGCCATTATTCTGAGTGACGGGGGTCCCAGACATCAGGAGATTGTAGGAATGCTTATGAAGGGGGGAGCCGATATCAATCTGCCGGATGGGGATGGCATCACCCCGCTGCAACATGCTCGCAACAAGGGATTTACACCTATCGTTCAGATGCTGGAATCTGCAGGAGCCCGATAATAAGACCGCAAGATGGAGGCGAGATTGACAACCGTCGCGCCCAGCCGGACAATCCCCAGCACGTCAGCACACGGATCATCTCACGTTATCAAAGGAGGGTTTCATGATCGGAAAATGTCTTATGAATGGCATTGTTGGACATGCGAAATTGGCATCCGGAATGGCCATGATATGCCTGGGAGGGCTGTTCGCAACGGGCGTGTCGGGGGCTGAGCTGCCGCGTGAGGCGGTGCTGCCACTCTCATTGGCCACGAAGGCCGCAACTGTGGCGGTCGAACAATGCACAAAAGATGGATATCGAGTGAGTGCGGCAGTCGTCGATCGGGCCGGAGTGGTGAGAGCGTTATTACGGGAGGATGGTGCCGGTCCCCATACGGTGGATAGCAGCCGCAAAAAGGCCTATACCTCGGCCAGTGTGAAAAGACCCACGGCTGAATTGGGCGAGTTGATTGCCAAGATGCCGGCGGTTCAGGCGTTGCGGGATATGAACGAGAATATCCTTATGCTTGGTGGCGGGCTTCCCATTGAATTCGGTGGAGAGGTGGTCGGTGGTATCGGGGTTGGTGGAGCGCCAGGTGGACATTTGGATGCCGCATGTGCGCAGGCAGGGTTGGAGAGTATCGGTGCCGCGTCCAAAGTCCAAACAGATAAATAAGAAGAGGTTTCCGTCTGTTTATATGAACGCAGATTCTCCGCCTTGGAGAATCTGCGTGGCCTATTATCAGCCGAGACGTACATGTTGTAATGTTCTTCCCGTCTTTTATTGTGCCGGGCCTATCCCAATCCGTTTCGAACATTCCCTCAACCTGGCGGAATATCGTCATTGAGTCGATATTTCGGCAATGATTTTTTCATTCCTTTCTCAACCCATAACTCCTCTCGAAGCAATTTGGCTTATTAAATCTTGGTTTGCATTCGAGTGGCGTCTGTCAAGAAATTGGAACAATCATTGCGTGAGTAAAGTAAATAAGGAGAAGGGAAAACGCTTGAAAGGCATGTGAAGCATGGAAGACTCGTTGAGGTCTTCTAAAGAAGAAGGAGTAATTTCTTATGAAAGCCCAATATTTAGGACATGTGGTGTTTTACGTCAAAAATCTCGAACAGTCTTTGATATTCTATCGTGATGTGGTGGGGTTTCAGGAAGTCGGAAAAATTTTCGGAGGGAAAGCGGCGGCCCTCACATCCGGCCGGACTCATCATGAACTGCTGTTAATTGAAGTCGGCGATGTTCCAGGACCGCCCTCAGGAAGAAGGCGTGGCCTTTATCATATTGGTATTAAGGTTGGAGAGAGTCTTGATGACCTTCGTGCGGCCAAGCAGGATCTTGATCGGGCCGGTATCACCATTGGAGGTATGAGTGACCATACCGTAAGTCAAAGTCTCTATCTTCATGATCCCGATGGGAACGAGGTAGAACTCTATGTGGATGCGCCGGAGGTAGATTGGAAGCACGATCCGACATTGGTGCTGGCACCGATCAAACCCCTGACGTTGTAATCTTCCCGGTTGTGGTTCGTCGTCGTACGGATGGGCGCACACTGCCCTGAGATACAGGGCTGTTCGAGGGACCGTGGCAATTCCCACGCATTTATTATAGGAGAGCTCTTAAGAAAATCGTGTGGATTGTTTGAGCAACAGGAATTCCCGAGATCCCCCCTCCTTTGTAAGGCTTTGTTACGAAGAGGAACAAAGACAAGGGGAGGTAGAAAGGCTAGATGTTAATTTGTCGCAAGGGCTGTTGGTCCACTGATATGGGCACATGGCTGAATTTCTACCCCACCTAGCCTCCCATTACAAAGGGGAGGAATGTGTAGACACGTAAACGCCTGTAAACATGATCTCAAGCGTTGTCAGATATGTTGAATAACACTAAACCAGGAAGACCCTTATAAGAAGATAGTTTCAAAGATAGGAGCATAGCATGGCAACAACCAAACCTACTGAAGGACCTTCACCGGCATTGTTTTTTCAAACCGTCAATGGACATATGCGAACGGCAGCTCTGAAATCCGCCATTGAACTGGAACTGTTTTCGGCCATCGCGGAAGGCCATCGCACCCCAAAGGCCTTAGCTACACGATGTGGAGGTGCTGAACGAGGGCTGAGAATGTTGGGAGATTATCTGACCGTGGGAGGTTTTCTGACCAAACAGGGGGAAGAATATCAGCTGACTCCTGATTCGGAGTTATTTTTAACGAAGACGTCGGCTGCGTATTTAGGGCCGACGCTGAACTTTATGTTGTCATCTCCTCTGGTGGAAGGATTTAAACAGCTCACTGGTGCCGTTCGAAAAGGGGGAACCGTGGTCGGGGAGAAAGGAACTTTGGCACCGGAACATCCGGATTGGGTGACGTTTGCGCGCTCTATGGTTCCGTTAATGAAAGGTCCGGCTGAATGGATTGCCAAGTGGGTGAAGCAGGAAGCCCCGGGTACCCGGAAGGTGTTGGATGTGGCAGCCGGTCATGGGGTGTTCGGCATCGAAATCGCCCGCACAATCTTGGAGGCGGACATTACGGCTCAGGACTGGCCGAATGTGTTGACGGTAGCCAGAGAGAATGCGCAGGCAGCCGGGATCACCAAACGATTTCATGAATTGCCGGGGAGTGCCTTTGAGGTGGAATTCGAAAAAGACTATGATGTGATCCTTCTCACGAATTTTCTGCATCACTTCGATGTCCCCACCTGTGACGCCTTTTTGAGGAAGGTGTATAGCTCACTCAAGCCGGGAGGGTCTGTGATCACGCTGGAATTTATTCCCAATGAAGATCGCATTTCTCCGGCGCCGATGGCGGAGTTCTGCTTGATTATGTTGGCTACTACGCCGGCCGGGGATGCCTATGTCTTCAGTGAATATGATCGCATGTTCCGTCATGCCGGATTTGGTGAGAGCATCATGGAGGATATCCCTGCATCCAATGAACGGGTTATCATCACCAAAAAATAGGGGGTCTTCCGACATTTGCATGGGGAAAAAGTAAGGGGTGAACGTTAGAGAGTCCCCCTCCTTTGTAAGGAGGAGCAAAGGGGAGGTAGCCTCTGCGGGGCCTTCAATGATTGCCCGGGGATGTTTTACTGATAGGCATCGGAATCTACCTCACCTACCCTCTCCTTACAAAGGAGAGGAAATCAAAGGTGCCTCATGTCGAACGAAGAGCACGAGCATGGAAGTGACGTACGGAAAAGCCTGATGAACCTCTAATAGGAAAAAGGAGAAACCGTTATGCCGGTACAAGTCTATGGAGTCAATCACGTAGTGATCGAAGTTGACGATGCGCAAAAAGCCGTCGAGTTTTATGCGGATGTCTTCAATCTTGAGATGCTGCGGGGTGGGGAGGGCAACGCCTGGTGCAAAATGGGAGAGCATCAGTTTTTGGCCATTTTTGAAGTGAAAACCCTTCAACCGGATCGCACCAAACATTTCGGCATCATGGTCCGGGACGACGCTCAGGTAAAAGAAGTACGGGAAAAAATCACCAAGAAATATGGACTGGAGGTCCATCCGGATTTTCGATGTGATTTCCGGGATCCCTGGGGTAATCGGATCCAGGTCGGGGATCTGCATGATGAATCCTTAATCTGGCTTCTTCCGTACAGGGAGGTTCAGGATATTGGAATCACATTTGCCTCACCGACGAGTGCCTCCTGATCGCAGGAGGCAACCGGGGGCCGGGTGACTTTTTTTTGATAGATGGAATCGGCGATACTGGTGTCCTATGAATGAACGGACTCAGTCGGTTCCCGGGGATCTTGATCCGCGTTCCCACGCTCTGCTGGAGGTCTCAGAATCGATTGCGGCCCATCGGGACCTGACCACCCTGTTACAGGACCTGGCTCAACGACTTCCCCGCATCGTCCCCCTCAATTTCATCGGCCTGGCTCTCCATCGGTCCGAGCGGAACACCATCCAGGATTACCTCATTCAGGCCAATATTCCTGCGGATATTCAGGGCGGGAAAGAGTGGGCTTTGGATGCCCATCCCAGTGGCTGGGTGTGGCAAACCCAGCAGCCGTTGATTATTTCCGACCTGACTCAGGACTCCCGCTTTCCCACAGTGCTCCCGTTAATGCTCGAAGACGGGGTGCAGTCGATCTGTACGGTTCCGTTGACGACCGCATTACGCCGTCTGGGAGCAATCGACTTCGCGAGCGTGGAAAAAGGCACCTACCAGGATTCGGAATTGACGTTTCTGCTTCAGGTCGCCAGGCAGGTGGCGGTGGCCGTGGACAATGTCCTGCATCAGGAGGAATTGTGCCGCGAGCGGGATCGCTTGCAAGTCCTGTTGGACGTCAACAACGCAGTGGTATCCAAACTGGAATTGGGGGATTTGTTTGCCACTATGGTCACGTCCTTGCGACGGGTGATTCCTCATGAAGCCACCAGCTTATATTTCTATAATCCCGATGCGAAGAACTTTCGTCGACAGGTGCTGAATTTTCCTTCAGGAAAAGGCTTGTTGGGGGGAAGCCATTCCATTGCCCTTGATGATACGCCGGCCGGAGAAGCGTTCCGATCACGAAAAACGGTGTGTTGGCATGAAGCCGATCTGCAACCATTTCATTCCGATACCGCCCGGCAGTTGATCGCAGAGGGCGTGAAATCCGGGTGCTGTGTGCCCCTCATGCTGCCCGATCGGGTCCTGGGAACATTGAATGTCGGCAGCACCCGTCCCTCGGCCTTTTCCACGGCGGACGCCGACCTGCTCACGCAAGTCGCCGGACAAGTGGCGATTGCGCTTGATAATGCCCTTGCCTATCGGGAAATTACCGAATTAAAAGAAAAGCTGGAAAAGGAGAATGTCTATCTCCGGGATGAAATTCGGACAGAAACCAACTTCGAGGAAATTGTCGGCGAGAGCCCCGGCTTAAAGCGTGTCCTCCAACAATTGGGAATTGTCGCCCCGACCGACTCGACGGTGCTGATTCTGGGTGAGACGGGCACAGGCAAGGAACTCATCGCCCGCGCGCTCCACCAACTCAGCACGCGAAAAGACCAGGCCTTTGTCAAAATTAACTGCGCGGCCATTCCCACGGGTCTGTTGGAAAGTGAACTATTCGGCCACGAAAAAGGGGCCTTTACGGGGGCGATTTCTCAAAAGGTCGGGCGCTTTGAGCTTGCTCATCGCGGCACCATTTTCCTGGACGAAATCGGGGAAGTGCCGTTGGAATTGCAATCCAAGTTGCTCCGGGTGCTCCAGGAACAGGAGTTTGAACGGCTGGGCGGGACGCGCACGATCCGGGTGGATGTTCGTCTGGCGGCGGCCACCAACCGCGATTTAATGCAGATGGTGGATGCCGGGGAATTCCGTAGTGACTTGTATTACCGGTTGAATGTCTTTCCGATCACGATACCACCTCTTCGCGACCGGCAAGAGGATATCCCGATTCTCGTTCGGTATTTTGCTCAGCGGTATGCCACCAGGATGAAAAAGCCCATCGAAACCATTCCGACCAGGACGATGGAACGTCTGGCAGGCTATCCCTGGCCGGGAAATATCCGTGAACTGGAAAACCTGATTGAGCGTGCTGTGATTCTTTCGCAGGGTTCCGAACTGGCTGTGCCGTTATTGGACCTCAAAGCAAACCTTCAGCGGTCGACTCAGCCCATAACAACATTAGAAGGAGCCGAACGGGATCACATCCTCCGTGCTCTGCAGGATACCAAATGGGTGATCGGCGGCGCTTCAGGCACGGCGGCACGGCTGGGGATGAAACGCACCACGTTGATTTCAAAAATGAAAAAGCTTGGAATTTCGCGCCCGACGTAATGGTGTGCGGGCAACTGAGGAATAGGTCTATGCAAGGATTTCTGGATCACATTGTGCTGAATATCGAAGATGATGAAACTATCATCGATTTCTACACCAACATTTTGATGTTACCGGCGGAGCGACTCGAAGACTATGTCGCCGGGAACGCGCCGTTTCCTTCTGTGCGCATCAATCAACATACCGTCATCGACTTATTTCCCAGGAAGTTGTGGGAGCAGAATATTCCGGCGGGGCAAGGATTCCGCAACCTGAATCACTTGTGTCTTTCCCTCACCAAAAAGGATTGGGAAGACTTACAAGGCCGACTTCGTGATCAGAAGATTGCCATCAGCGAAGGGCCTGTCCAACGGTGGGGAGCGCGGGGATCGGGAACCTCAATCTATTTCACCGACCCTGAAGGAAATGTGATCGAGGCCCGATTTTATGAAGGAAATGATCAGCCAAAGAAATGCCTGCTTGGGACATAACGACCTCGTTGAACATCCAACCCGGCGAATCGCTCTATCGCTGACAAAACTGGACTTCATTGCCCCTGTTTTCTTTATCGTCATCCCTGCCCCTCATCAGCTAGGAGCCACCTGAACAAGCGGAGTGTTGAATAATTAAGATTTTCAAGGACCAATTTGCGCAGGATTAGATGACTCATCAAAGGCTCCGGGTCGGTTCAAAAAAGCATGCCCTGAGTCTTCCCGAAGGGTCCGTCCAGCAAGGCCGCAACCGTTTTTACACGCGGAGCGTATGCTGAGTACGTGAGCACAGAAAAATGGCGACCTGCCTGCGCGAAGCCGCTCCGGCGAAGGCAGGGAACGCCGCTGGCGGCTTTTTTCAACAGACCCACAAGGCCGCCACGCTGGATTCTCGATACACACTCTAGGGCCTAACCAATCCTCTCCTTATCTCTCATCCCCGCAATTCGTCAGCGGGGGGCCATCGAGAGTTCTATGCACATCCCTTCCGTATTACCATCCCCCTCGTCTTCATGACGTCCTTTCGACACGAGTCGATATATCGTCATTGTTGATTCGACACCCGCGTGCTGAGCCTTCCGATCATTCCTTGAAATGGTCATTGATTCAATGAGTTATGACATTATTGGTTCCTCCGGCAAGCTGGAACGGCTCTTGCCATATGTAAGGAGTAAGAGTTCAACAAAGCTTTCGTTGGAACAAACCATGACAAACCACACACATTTATTCATTCACAAAGGAGAGGAAGCCATGAAAACATTTTTTCAAACAGAAGAGCGGTGGGCGCCGGTGATTTTACGAGTGATGTTGGCGCTGGTCATTTTTCCTCATGGGGCGCAAAAGTTGCTGGGATGGTATGGCGGAAACGGGTTTGAGGGCACCATGGGATTCTTTACCCAGCAGATGGGTCTGCCCTGGGTGATTGCCTTTCTGGTCATTATCGGAGAATCGGTGGGCGCGCTTGCCCTGGCCGCCGGATTCATGACGCGGTTCACCGCAGCCAGTTTGGGCATCATCATGTTGGGGGCGATCGCCACGGTGCACTGGTCGAACGGGTTTTTCATGAACTGGTTTGGCCAACAGGCCGGCGAAGGATTCGAGTATCACCTGCTCGTCATTGGTATGGGGCTTTCATTAATGGTGACGGGCGGCGGGAAGTGGTCGGTTGATCAGGTGATTGGCAAATGGCTTTCACCGCAGGAATCAACCCACGCTGATGGGACTCGCCGGACCGCGGCAGCCTAAGCGTCGCAGGGTTAATCAAAATATTAGGAATTGAAATGCATCATTATGAAAAGGAGTCAAGAAATGAATATGCGCCAAATCCGTCAGGATAGTACCAGGGTTATTTCAACAACCATAAAGGAGGAAGTGATGAACCGTACCATGAATATCCACATGATAATGTTATCAGCGGTAATGGGCATGGTTTTTCTTTTGTCCGGTATCGGGCATGCGGACTCCCAGGGCGTCAGCCATGGACATAAGCAGGTCACCGGAGTCGTAACAACGGAGAAAGGTGGGATTCTCACGGTTAAAACGCCCACCGGGAACTATACTCTGACCGAGAATGCATCGCATCGGCATGGCCACGCGGTCCCCAAGGTGGGAGACGAAGTGACCCTGGTGCTGGATGAGAACAACGCCGTCATCGAGGCCCATCCCAAGGGCGAGGAAGGCATCCATCACTTCTATACGGGGAAGTTGGTGTATATGGGAAAAATGAACAAGGAAATCAAACTGGAAACTTCCGAGGGTGAGAAAGTGTTTCCGCTTGGTCGGCTGGAGATCAAAACCAAGCCCATCGAAGAAGGTGCCATGGTGACGGTTGAAGTGAATGAAGGCGGAACCGTTATTGATCTGCATCGTGCTTCGCATGACGAAAAAAGCATCAATGCCAAAGGGAAAACGCACGAGTAACGAGGCGGATGTGAATAATGATGTGGCTCGATCTCGTACCCGATGGTGGGAGATCGGGCTCATCTTCAGAGACCGATGAAAGTGGAACAATAAAAAAGCGGAGAGACGAAAAAGGAGTTCAATGATGGTATCCCTCAATGGAAAAGTTGTCATGATCACAGGGGCATCGGGTGGCTTGGGCCAGGCGGTGACCAAAGCATTCTCCCAGGCGGGTGCCAAGGTGGTGGTCGTGGGCCGGGAACTTCCTCAGACACTTCCGGAAGGTCTGCTGGGCCTTGCAGCGGATGTCACCGATGAGGTTGAGGTTCAGCGCCTCATGAAGGAGGCCGTTGAAAAAACCACACGCCTCGATTGCGTGATCAATCTTGTTGGCGGGTTTGCCATGGGTCGCCTTGCCGACACGGACGCATCCGCGTGGTCCCGAATGCTCTCCCTCAATTTGACCTCGGCCTTTTTGCTGTCGAGGGAGGCGACACGCCTGATGACCAAACAAGGCGCTGGTCGCATGATCCATATTGCGGCTCGCGCCGCCGTGGATCGGTTTCCCGGTGCCGGTGCGTATATTGTCTCAAAGTCGGGCCTTCTGGCTCTGATCAAAGTGCTGGCTCTTGAGTTAGCCGGTTCGGGCGTGAAAGTGAACGGGGTGCTGCCATCCACCATTGATACGCCGGCTAATCGGGAAAGCATGCCTGACGCCGATCCTAACCAATGGGTGAAGCCGGAAGCCATTGCCGCGCTGCTGGTTTTTCTTGCCTCTGATGAGGCTGATTCGCTGAATGGAGCGCTCATTCCTATCGGGGCAGCATAAGAATGAGGGTGCATGTATCAATTAATCAATTAATGTTTCAATTCGTAGGATGAACCGTCAATTATTATTCATTGAAAGGAGAAGGGATGATGAGTATTCAACAACAGGTTCAAGCTGTGATCGATGGAGTTTTGGCCGGGAAACTTTTGGAGACATTTGACAAGTACTACGCTGATAACGTGGTGATGAGCGAAAACCTAAAGGACGAGCGAGTCGGGAAAGCCGCCAACCGGGAATATGAACAACAATTTTTAAATAATGTTCAGGAATTCCATGGGGCCCGGATCGGACGGACGATCGTTGACGGGAATCATGCCGCCGTGGAATGGACGTTTGACCTGACCTTCAAAGGGGGAAACCGCGTGCAAATGCAGCAGGTGGCCGTGCAAACCTGGAAGGATGGAAAAATCATTCGGGAAGATTTTTATCATGGGTAAAGAATTCCTGTGATCTGAAACACCAATGCCTACGAACCTGTAACGCGCACAAGGCCATGGAGCCTAAGAGATTCAGATCCCCGGGTCTCAACGGTGTTGATAAGGAATGAGGTTATGATTCGAGTCACCACGCACATAGATGACACGATGATCACCGTACAGTTGGAAGGCCGTCTTGCCGGACCTGCCGTTCGCGAAGCTGAACGGTGTTGGCAGGAGACATGCGCGGAGAATCCGGGTCGACCACGTCGACTGGATCTGCGGGGGGTGACGTTTTTGGATCAGGAAGGGAAATTATTTCTAAAACGGGTCTTTCAGCAGGGAGCGAGTTTTCTCTCTTCCGGCTGTCTGACCCGGGCCTATGTTGAAGAAATCACCCGTTCTTCTCAAGAGGCAGTCGAGGGAACGTGCTGAAGAAAGGAGTCCACCATGGCGCAACGGAAATCAGTGACAGGAATCTACAAAGCGGGGTCCACCCATATGGTCGGGGACGGGTTTCCGGTACGGAATATCTTTCCAAGCCACGATCTGACCGAAGAAATCAGCCCCTTTCTGCTCTTGGATTATGCGGGTCCGGCATCGTTCCCTCCGACGAATCAACGGCTGGGTGTCGGAGAGCATCCTCATCGTGGGTTTGAGACCGTGACCATTGTCTATCAGGGAAGGGTCGCGCATCGCGATTCAGCCGGAAACGGAGGAACCATCGGACCGGGGGATGTGCAATGGATGACGGCGGCCTCGGGTGTGGTCCATGAAGAACTCCATGAGCAAGCCTGGGCCAGGGAGGGGGGCACGCTACAAATGATTCAACTCTGGGTCAATCTTCCCGGGTCATTAAAAATGAGCGCGCCCCGGTACCAAACCCTGCTCAATGCAGACATTCCTCAAGCCAATCTTGGGGGCCAGGGCGGTGTGCTCCGTGTGATCGCCGGGGAATATGAGGGACTTAAAGGGCCGGCCAGGACGTTTACGCCCGTGCACCTGTATGATCTGAGATTGGTAGCCGGGCACAAGGGTGAGCTCAGTCTTCCGGTTGGATATAATACCGGCGTATTTGTGTTAAGTGGGGGATTGGTTTTGAATGGATCACACAAAGTCGGGGAGGCGGAAATGGCTCTTTGTGACCGGCAGGGAACGACGGTGAATGTTGAGGCCATGGAGGAGACCAGGGTGTTGGTGCTGAGTGGGGAACCGATTCTGGAACCGGTCGCCCGGATGGGCCCCTTTGTCATGAACACGGAGGAAGAGCTTGTGCAGGCGGTGAACGATTATCGTGCGGGAAGGATGGGGCGACTGGACTGAGCCGGTTTGCGGGCTTTCTGACTCTCACGAGAAGGGACGCGTGGAACGAAGCGGGAAGGAGATGAGCGGTGGAAGAAAAAGGTGTTTGTCAAAATGTGAAGATTTTTGTTCGGCCGTAATAATCGTGACCATCTGACGTCTACACATTTAAAAAGATAATGTTCTGCAATGAGGATGAAGGAAAGACAACCCTTATGGATGAGTCAACCATTCAGAGAACAGCACAATTTAAAAGTTCCGGCATGAAACCCGTGAATGGAATTGACCGGAATTGGTGGGAACCAACCAGATGAATGCTGCCATACTCAGGTCCGTTTCAGCTCACTTGGGCAACGGAAACGCCGTGATCCGGAGGAGTGTCGGTGTATTCCTGATCCTTCTTGCAGGATGCGGGCAGGGAGGAACCTCACCCCCGGCTCCTCCACCGCCGATGGTGGAAGTGGTGACGGTGACCACCCAGGATCTCCCCGATGAACCGGAATTCATCGGACAAACCGAGGCCTTTCGCCCGGTGGAGATCCGGTCCCAGGTAACGGGCATCATTAAGAAGGTATTTTTCACGGAAGGCAGGAATGTCAAACAAGGAGACCGGCTGTACCTCATCGACCCGGTGCCCTTTAAAGCGGCGTATCTCAGTGCCAAAGCCAGGGTGACACAAGCGGAGGCTCGACTGATACAAGCGAAGCAGGATTTTGCCCGCGTCAAACCTCTCCTGACAGAACAAGCGGTCAGTCAAAAGGATGTGGACGATGCCCTGGCGGAAGGATTAGCCGCCAAAGCCGCTTTGGAAGCGGCGCAGGGTGATCTGGTCAAGTCCAGGTTTGACCTGAGTAACACTCTGATCGCGGCTCCGATCGGGGGACGTATTTCGAAAAGCCGGTTTTATGAAGGACGTCTGGTCTCTGCCCAGACAGATCTGCTGACCACTATCGATCAGTTGGACCCCATGTATGTGAATGTCTCTGTTCCGGAAACATATTTGTTGCGGAGGAGGCGTGAGCTGGCGGCCCACAGAGTCCAGAGGCCCGATCTTTTTCAATTACGCGGAGTCATGACGTTCGCAGACGGCAGTGTCTATCCTCATGAAGGAAAGCTGGATTTTGCCGATGTGGCCATCCGGTCGGAGACGGGAACCTTGCAGGGGCGGTTTGCCTTTCCCAATCCTGAGGCCGATCTTTCTCCAGGCAAATCCTATTTGTATCCCGGACAATTCGTCCGCATCCGGCTGAAGGGATATATCCGGACCGATGCGATTTTGATTCCTCAGCGTGCGGTTCAGCAGGGGCCTAAAGGCACATTTGTGAATGTAATCGGACCCGACGATAAAGTCGAAGTGCGTGAAGTGGACGCCACCGGTTGGCGTGAGGGCGATTGGCTCATTGAAGACGGCCTTCAGCCGGGTGAGCGGATCGTCGTTGAAGGATTTCATCGGATTCAACCGGGCATGCAGGTCAATCCCGTGCCGTTCGGGAATGGAGACGCCACATCGGAAAAAACGAGCCATGAGAATCCGACCCCTTCTGAAGCCACACAGGAGAACTCATGAGTTCTCATTTTTTTATTGACCGACCGATCTTTGCCACGGTCATTTCCATTGTGATTGTGGTAGTGGGACTGGTGTCTCTTCAAGTGCTTCCCATTGCCCAGTTTCCGCAAATTACCCCTCCCGTGGTTCAGATCGAGGCGGATTATCCGGGCGCGAGTGCCGAAGTCGTGGCCGAAGCCGTGGCAAGGCCGATAGAGGTGCAGCTCCCCGGCATCGACAATCTCTTGTATTACGATTCCTCAAGTACGAACGACGGGCATATGACCATCCGTTTGACTTTTGAAATCGGGACGGATGTCGATATCGCACAGGTCCAGACTCAAAACCGCCAACGGCTGGCCGAGCCTCAATTGCCGCCGGAAGTGGTCCGCCAGGGCATCACGGTCAAGAAGGTTTCTCCGGATCTGCTCGCGGTGGTGGCGCTGAGTTCCAGTGATCCCCGTCAGGATACGGTCTTCCTCTCCAATTTCGCGATTCTCCGGATTGTGGACAATATTAAACGGCTTCCCGGGGTAGGAGACGCGGTGATTTTCGGGGGACAGAATTATTCCATGCGGTTGATCCTGGACCCGATCCGGATGGCGCAACTGGATGTGACGCCCACCGACATTGCCAATGTCGTGCGGGAACAAAACCGGGATTTCCCGGCCGGCCGGATCGGGCGTGAGCCGGCTCCGCAAGGGACGGAACTCACCATTCCGGTGATTACCCAGGGACGAATGAGTGAAGCCAAAGAATTCGAAGACATGATTGTCCGGGCGTATCCGGATGGTTCCATGGTGCGTCTCGGCGAAGTGGCCACAGTCAAACTCGGCGCGCAGTCCTATGACCTTGAGGGACGGTGGAACGGCAAACCTAATGTTTTTATGCTGACATTCCTGTCCCCGGGGGCCAATGCCCTTGAAACCGTGAAACGCATCAAGGAGGAAATGCAGAGCCTGACCACCATCTTTCCGGCTGGTGTCTCCTACGATATTCCTTACGATACGACCAGATTTATCGAGGTCTCTATTCAACAGGTCGTGAAGACTCTCTTCGAAGCCCTCGTGCTCGTGATCCTGGTCGTCTATCTTTTTCTGCAGAGCTGGCGTGCCACATTAATTCCAGCCGTGGCCGTCCCGGTCTCCTTGATCGGGACATTTGCGGGTATGGTCGCCCTTGGATTTTCGATTAATACCCTGACGCTCTTCGGCATGGTTCTGGCCATCGGGATCGTGGTGGATGATGCGATTGTGGTGGTGGAAAATGTCGCCCGTCACATTCAAAACGGGCACCCGTCCAAGGAAGCCGCGAAACTGGCCATGACGGAAGTCACCGGTCCGGTCATTGCGCTGGTCGTGGTGCTGGCGGCCGTATTTCTGCCCGTGGCGTTTCTTGGTGGCATTACCGGTGAGCTGTATCAGCAATTTGCCATCACGATTACGCTGTCCGTGGTTATTTCCGGGATCGTGGCATTGACCCTCAGTCCCGCGCTCTGTGCGTTGATTCTGAAGCCGGCGCAGGAACGGGAGGCCGGATTCTGGAGGAAATTTAATGACGGATTTGCATGGATCCAGAATCGATACGTGGGAACGGTTGGCACGATTCTCAAACATGTGGTGCTGTCGCTTGCAGTCTTCGGGGTTCTGCTGGTTGTCAGCGGTGGGCTGTTTCAAGCCCTGCCATCCAGTTTTTTGCCGGATGAAGATCAGGGATATTTTATTACAGTCGTGCAATTGCCGGACGGTGCGTCCAAGCAGCGCACCACGGAAGTGATCGCGAAGGTAGAAAATTATTTTCTTTCGGTTCCCGAAGTGCACTCCACTGATGCGCTGGTCGGGCAGAACTTTGTCTTTAACACTCGAGGGTCGAATCAGGCGACCATGTTCGTGCCGCTGCATCATTGGGATGACCGCTCGCAATCCGATCAGCATGCCAAAGCCCTGATTGGAAACGCCTTCAAAAAGTTTGCCGAAATTCCCGAGGCGCTGATCCTGGCTTTTAACGCGCCTTCCATTCGGGGATTGGGGACGACCGGGGGATTCTCACTCCAAGTGCAGGATCCGAGCGGGGGAGATTTCAAAAAATTTGCCGAGATCACGCAACAATTTGTCAGCAAGGCGCAACAAGATCCGGCCATCGGTTCGATCGGGACGAGTTTTCGCGTCATGGCGCCGCGGTTGTACGCCCGCGTCGATCGGGAGCGGGCCAAAGCCTTAGGTGTGCCCATTTCCGAAGTGTTTGATACGCTCCAAGCCTATTTCGGCAATTTCTATATCAATGATTTCATTAAATTCGGACGGGTCTATCGGGTGCAGACTGAGGCGTTGCCGGAGTTCCGGTCGAGCCCGGATGACATCGCGAAAATTTATGTTCGGGCCAACAATGCCAAAGGTTCCACGATGGTGCCGCTGGATTCGGTCGTCAGTACGGAATTTACGAGCGGGCCGGATACCGTGACGCATTTCAACGGATTTAATACCGCTTCCGTTCTGGGTGCGGCGGCTCCGGGATATAGTTCAGGGGCCGCCCTCAATGCGTTGGAGCGGCTGGCTCAGGAGGTGTTAATTCCCCAGGGCTATGATATCGATTGGAGCGGGATTTCCTATCAGGAACGGAAGACCGGCACGGAGTCCATTTTTGCCTTTGCCTTCGGGCTCCTGATGGTGTTTCTGGTGCTTGCCGCCCTGTATGAAAGTTGGTCGGTGCCCTTTGCGGTGATTCTGGCCGTGCCGTTCGGTCTCTTCGGGGCGCTATCGGCCGTGTGGATTCGGGGGTTGAGCAATGATATCTACTTTCAAATCGGCCTGGTGACCTTAATCGGCCTTGCGGCACGAAATGCGATTCTCATTGTTGAATTTGCGAATCATCGCTACGAGGGAGGGATGCCACTGGTGGAGGCAGCCTTGGAGGCCGTCCGTCTTCGCTTCCGGCCGATCATCATGACCTCTATGGCATTTATTCTTGGCGTGGTGCCCCTGGTCATTGCCTCCGGCGCGGGCGCGGCCAGTCGTCAGTCCATCGGGACAGGCGTTTTCGGCGGAATGTTGGCCGCGACATTTTTAGCGATCTTTTTTGTGCCGCTGTTCTTTGTGCTGATCAGGAAGTTGGCGGCACGAATGAAGGGAAAATCGGCCGATACGCTGGGTGTAGATCAGGATGCGCACGTCTTTGAGGGAGAACGATAGCATGCGTTGGCGAACCAACATCTTTCTGCTCGCGCTGTTTGCATTGGCCGGCATGTCCTGCGCCATGGGACCGGACTATTCACGCCCCGATATCAACACGGCCGACCAGTTTCGCATGTCCGACACGGAAGGGGAGTCGATTGCGAATCTTCCCTGGTGGGAATTGCTTCACGACGAAGAGTTGCAAAACCTGATACGCATCGCGCTTCGCGAGAACAAGAATCTTCAGAAGGCGGCAGCCAGCGTGGAGGAATTTCAAGCACGCGCGATGATCGCGACGATGGACTTCGCCCCACAGCTTAGCGTCTCCTCCAGCGGTCCGGTTTTCGGACGGCAGAGCAACTTCTCCGCGCCCGGGTTCCCCAATCCCTTCAACTATTACATTCAAGGAAACCTGGCTTGGGAGATCGACCTCTGGGGGCGCATCCGGCGGTCCAACGAAGCGGCCCGCGCCGATCTGCTCGCCCAGGAGGAAAACCGGCGGGCCGTCGTTCTGTCGCTGGTGAGCGGCGTGGCCCAGGCGTATTTTGATCTTCTTCAATTCGACATGCAATTGGACATTGCCAAGCGCACGTTGGAGTCCTGGAAAGAATCGGTGGCCATTGCCCGTGCGCGATTACGACAAGGGATAAGTTCAAAACTCGATGCCGACCAGTTTGAGTCGGAGCAGGCGAATGCGGCGGCTCGCGTGGCGCAGTTCGAGCGGCAGATGATCCAGAAAGAAAATGAGCTGAGCGTACTTCTTGGGCGCAATTCTCAAAGCATTGCGCGGGGAGTGTCCCTGACCGAGCAGGTGATGCCGCCGGTCGTCCCCCCCGGGTTGCCGTCGGAGCTTCTCAAGCGTCGTCCGGACATCCTTCAAGTGGAAGACCAATTGGCCGCCGCAACCGCACGGATCGGCATGGCCAAGGCCGATCGCTTTCCGAAAATCTCAATCACCGGCCTCATGGGCTATGCCAACCCGCAATTTTCCCAACTTGTGAAAGGCGGTGGTAAGGCCAATGGGCAGTTTGCGGAGGCAGGACCCAGCCTGTTGGGACCGGTGTTCAATGCGTCCGTTCTGGGATTCCAGCAGGACGCCGTCGAAGCACAGGCCAAGCAGGTTCTGGCCGATTATGAGCAAACCATTCTTGTGGCATTCAAAGAAGTGGAGGATGCTCTTGTGGCGGTGCGCACGGCAGATTCCCAACGGAATGCCCAGGAGGAACAGGTCACGGCTCTCCGGTCGGCATTGCGTTTGGCCAACCTTCGCTACAAAGGCGGTCTGACCAGTTATGTGGATGTACTCATCGCCAAACGGGATTTGTTCGTTTCCGAACTCGAACTCACCTCCACCCATCGTCTGCATTTGGTGTCGATCGTGCAACTCTATAAAGCGTTGGGTGGAGGATGGTCGCCTGTAGCTCCTGAAGAGCCCCTCGCCATTTCCGGCTCACCATCCTAAGCAGAAATGACAGCTGAAGATGTACGTCTAGGGTTGAACCGTTCATCCCACAGTCTGTGGGTATCCAAATAATTTCCGAAATGTTTTTTGTTGGGCGGGACACCATCGCTGACTGACGTGGAGGCGCTTTCAGCCCTCGTAACTGCTTCGCCGAACGCAGGGAACGCAGAGCTAAACGCATTCCAAATGGTGCAACATCTGTTTTCAACACTCCCATACGAAAATAATCGGGAATGTGCCCAAAAGTCCGTTAAGCAAGGCCGCAATCAATGGAGCATGTGAGCACAGTTATCGAAAAGGGCGAGGGGCGGGGGTTGGTAGCCAGAAAACTTCGTTGCTGAGATCGTGATTTCTATGGTGGATTACGAGGTGTCTGAAACGACGAACGAGTTCAGACAGGGGAAATTCCTTTGAAAGGATGATCCCGGCATGTATCCGACCAATCACGTGCCAGTGTTTAGCGAGGGTTAGAAAATCCCAACAGTTGAATATGAAAAGAACGCGTTGCTCGTCGGCGGTAAAAATGAGTTGTTCCT
>JACKFF010000016.1 GCA_020632595.1 Nitrospiraceae bacterium
AGCCGCCGAGCAGAATGCCGGTCGTTAGGCACATCCAGGCAAACATGCTCCATCGCTGCGTGACCTTGATCCATTCCTCTCCCAATCGCCCGGAAAATAATGCCGCCATGGCAAAGGAAAATGGAATGGAAAAGCCCACATAACCCATATAGAGCATGGGGGGGTGCATGACCATTGCCGGGTCTTGCAGCAATGGATTCAAATCCTTGCCATCGAGAGGGACGGGGAGGAGACGTTCAAACGGACTGGAGAGAAAGATAATTAAACATAAAAAACCGAAGATGATGGCGGATTCCACGCCAATCAAATACGGCATGATGGCGGGCTGGGTGCGCCAATGCAGCCAGACGGCCAGAGTGCTGAAGACGGAAAGAATAAAGACCCAGAGCAGGAGCGAGCCCTCATGCCCACCCCAGACCGCCGCGACAGTGTAAAAAAACGGGAGTTTCGAATTGGAATTGTTGGCGACATAGAGAACCGAGAAGTCCCGTATGATAAAGGCATAGACCAGGGAGAGCATGCCCACTCCCAGCAGAACAAAGATGAGGGTGATGGCCATGCGCCCGGAGCGGGCCCAATCGGGGTTGCGGGTTTGGAGGGCCAATACGGCGCTGGCCATGCCAAAGACTGACAGCACGAGGGCCACAATGACCGAAAAATGTCCAATTTCAATAATCATGGAGAATGGCAGACAGTCTTACGGTGAGAGGGTTTTCATAAAATCTTTTTTGGGAAGCTCCACACCCGCGCGTTTGAGTTCCATGGGCATGTAGTCCTCGGAATGCTTGGCCATGATCATCGTGGAATGAAACGTCCGGCCGTCCCGCCATTGGCCTTCCACCACTGCCCCTTGTCCCTCCTTGAACAGGTCTGGAGGAATTCCCTGAAACGCGACAGGAATAGTAGTGGCACCATCTGTGAGCTCAAACGTCAGACCCACCGGCTCGGGTTGGGTTTTGAGGCTACCTTTAACCACCATTCCACCCACACGAACTTTTTTGTTATAGGCTTCGGCCGTAAAGGCTTTCACCTCGGAGGGCGTGACGAAGTACACGATATTTTCACCGAAATTTCCAAACGCAAGATAGCCGAGTGATCCGGCAACCAGGAGGATGCTGACGATGATGGCGATCTTTTTATTCTTTGTGCCCAAGGGAGTCTGCCTCTGGTTCGTAAAGTTTAGATTCCTTGATCTCTTTAAATAAAACCATGACTCTTTGGCTCATGGCAAATACCATCCACCCCAATGCCAGGACGGAAATCAGGTAGGCGGCGGCCACAAATCCAAAATTATTAATCAATGCGGTGTCCTGCGCGCGAAAAACCTGTGCCTGGCCGTCCCAGCGCCCGATGAGAACCAGGGTTTTCAATTCGCGAATGTTTTCCAGTGGAGGACCGTGGTATTCCACAGCAAGGCTGGCATCCCCATCCACAAATTCAAATGTGGCCTGACCATGTTCCACGTCACCCTGCAAGGTACCACTTTTGACCATCCCTTGTATCCTGACCGGTTGGGTAACCGGAGGACTGCTCAGGAGCATTCCCATGGACAAGGTGGATAAGTGTTGCTGGTAGTGCTGATAGGTCAGGATGGCGAGAAGGAGGGTTGCCCCCAGAATCAACGCCCAGCGTGTATATAACCCGGTCATGAAGTCGTCTGAGAAAAATGGGTTTGACTGAGAAAGCGTCCTTTTTTGGCATGCAATAAATCAGTCAAGTACAAAATTTGAGTGCGGACCATTACCATATAGGCAAACAATAACCAACAGCCGATGCTCATTAACGTCAGGGGGACCAGAATGTCTTCTGAAATGCTGACTCCTCTGGTGGAGAACGACATGGGTTGGTGGAGTGTTCTCCACCATTCCACCGAAAATTTGATGATGGGCAGATCGATGCCTCCGACAATAGCCAGAATTGCTGCATAGCGGCCACCCTGCACCCGGTCATCCACGAGGCGCCGGAGCATGATGTACCCCCCTAAAATCAGGAGGAGCACCGTAAACGAGACGAGACGTGGGTCCCAGGTCCACCAGGTGTTCCATGTGGGCTTGGCCCAGATCGAACCGGTGACGAGGGCAAGGGAGGTAAAGAGGGCACAAATGCTTGCCGAGGCCTGGCACATGTTATCCACAAGCGGATCCCGCTTCCACAAATACCAGATACTCCCGAAAAATAATACGGAATAGGCCAACGTGCTTGTGTGAGCCAGTGGCACATGCACATACATGATCCGGACCAGTTCCCCTTGATAATAATCAGGCGGTGAGGCGAGCAAGCCGATATACAAGCCTACAAAGATGCAAAGAGCGGCTCCTCCGCCGAACCATCCTTTATAGCGTTGAATCTGACGAATAATGCGATTGATCATGTTGGGCATTGTAAAACGGATAACCCGACGGAGGGAAGGGTGAAAGGGCTAATTCTGAAAGAAGGGTAATTAGATCGTTAAAAACAAAAAGGAGCAGACCTATTGAAGCCAATTCATAGGTTAGAGGATTGGGCTCTCAAGTTTTTGGTGTAGCTCCAGTAGAATCCGTTGCACATTACGAATTGTCGTCCAAAGGTTAATGCCAGGGATTAAAGCGGCAAAAAAGAGTTAATAGGAAAGAGCTGGCGGGGTACATGGCTGTTTCTTCCAAAAGAAAGAGCCAACTGACCAGCCAATTACCCAAGTCACCCAAAACTCCACAGATCAAATTGGAATACGACCTATGACAGCCGGATTGTCCCTGGGATTCATGTTGCATTTCATTCAAAATGGAGAATCAAGGCAGAATATGCCCTTGTGAAAAAGATACCTTTTGAGTATTGACCACCTTTGCTTTTTGGGAACTTGTCTCAACTACTCTTGCAACTGAAAGAGCTTTGAGAGGACCTGGGATGGTTTGCTGGAATACCACCAACCCCAAGCCATAGCTCTACTTGGCGAATGCAGAATTTGGTATCGAGTCGTTTAGTAAAGAAGAGTGCCTTTAACATGCAAATGCTGTAGAAGAAATGAATGTCTCGTACATGTGTTCTCGCTGCCTAACAGGTCAACGCAGTTTTCGTCCAGAGAATTTCGTCCAAAGAAATCAGGATGTTTAAAAATTAATGTATTGAAATAAAAAAGGAATCCAGAATTTAAAACATCAGGCACAGATAAAATTGGCCTGGTTTTCTTGATTCTCATTAAGACGAGTAGAGCATGAAATGGGGTGCAACTATACAAGGGCTTAAGGTTTTTCGATTACATTCGACGGCCCGTTTCGCATTTTGAAAATAAAACCCGCCAATTGCCTGGCCCGCATGACCAGAAAAATGGCGATGCCCATTTCCCCATATGAGGTGAGCTAATACTGCAGGCGGAGATATCCCCTGAGGGGAAAGGGCCGAGGGGCAGGATTTTCTCAGTTGCTACCAAAATTTATGAGTCGAGAATAAATTCAAATAACCAGAATGAGACGACGGTGAAAATTATGTCAAAGATGATCAAGAGTTGGAGCCATTGCGAGTAAAAAGAAAATGGGTCTCCACTTAAGGCGCCGCGTGTGGCTTCTACGGCCGCGATCATCACCGGAACGGCCAGGGGCAGAAGGAGGACGGGGAGCATAACTTCCCGGGCTCGAATCTGCACGGTTAAGGCTGAAAAGAGCGTGCCGACGGCCGATAACCCCAAGGTGGCCAGAAAAAATATGATCAAAAGGGTTCCAACGGCTTCAATGACATCCAGATTAAAGAATAAGACGAACAGGGGAAATAAGAGGATTTCGACTGAGAGCATGAAGAGGAAATTGGCCGCGACTTTTCCGAGATAAATGGCACCCTTGGGAGCGGGGCACATTTGCAGGGACTCCAGACAATCGTTTTGCAATTCGGAGGTAAAGGATTTTCCTAAGCCGATAATGCCCGTAAAAGTAAAGGCGACCCAGATGATTCCCGCGATCAATTGGCGTGCCGCATCCTGGTCCATGGAAAAGCTGAAGCTAAATACCAGAATAACAATGAGGGCAAAGAACAGCATGGACGACATGGTTTCCCGTGTCCGCCATTCACTGATCAGGTCCTTCCAGACGACCCAGCGAATTGTTTTAAAAAATGGCATCGGTGGTGAGTTGCTCAGGGGAGAGAAGTTGAAGGTGTCCGCCTTTGAGAATTCCGCCCCGACTAGCGATTTGGGTGGCCTTGTCACGGTCATGCGTGGTCATGAACACGGTGCCGTCGCGGTCCAGCGTTTCCTGAATAAGCTGGTTGGTGATAGCCACCCCGTCATGATCCAAGGCGTTGTAAGGCTCATCGAGCAGAAGGAGTTGGGGCTGAGCCAAAATGGTTTTTGCGAAATCCAGTCGCTTTTTCATCCCGGCAGAAAATTGACGTATTTTGAGGTCGGCAAAAGCCCCGATGCCTGTTCGATCCAATGCCCGTTTGATTTGAGGTGGAGATGGGGTTTGCCCCCGCAGGCCCAGGGCAAATTGGAGGTTTTCGGTCGCACTCAGTTCATCATATAAATGGGAGCCGTGGGCGATCAGCATGATGATTTCTCGAACGGTATCCTTCTGTGCCACGCCATCCTGGCCAAAAATGGTAAACTGACCATGAGAGGGCGCTTGGAGGGTGGCTAAAATCCGGAGTAACGTCGTTTTTCCCGCCCCGTTGGGGCCAAATAAGGCAAAGCACTCTCCTGGATAAATGTCAAAAGACAGATCCTCAAAAATACGATAGAAACCGTAGGCTTTGGAAAGATTGCTGACCTGAATAGCGATCATGTCATGGTAAGAGACTTGGAAAAGTTAGCCTTGCAGTCTACGAAATGTATTGGAGGTTGTCTAGGAATGCAACAAGATGCTGGGAACAGTCGCTAGGCTCATGTCGATCATAGTAGCCCGAGCCCCGCAGGATGGGGGATTTCGTACACAGCGGGGTAAGGGCTTGTCGGAAAAATTAAAGTTAGCTTTGGCATTCCCGTTTTCGTCTAGACCTTGTAATATTTACGAACCTGTTCAAAAATATGAAATGGTTATGCCTCTGTTCACATAAGATCCAAATGAACCTGGTGGGTTGACTGGTATGAAATGAATTGCGTTGACGATGAAATTTACCGGGTCTTATGATGAGGATTGAAGGAGTTTGCCGGTTTAGGGCATTGGGTTATGATTGAATTCTTTTGTGTGGAGGCAGTGAGTTGAAAATCATACTTGGATTGAGGGCCGCATGGCATTACCTCTCGAAATCTGGACTCTTTTTGGGAGTGATGGGGATTTTTTGTCTTCTTCTAGGCTGCGATTCCGGCTATTCTGAAAGCTCTACTAGGGAAGCACCATCGTCCCATTCTGTCGCTTCCCGTCCTTCAAAGGGATCCCCCGCTCCGGATTTTCGCCTGATGGATATGAAAGGAAAGCCTGTTTCGCTTTCCGATTTTAAGGGAAAAGTGGTGTTGCTGAATTTTTGGGCGACCTGGTGTGGGCCGTGCCGGATTGAAATGCCCGCAATGGAGGCTTTGTATCGCAGTATGCGATCGAAAGGGTTGGAAATTGTGGCGGTCTCCGTTGACCAACAGGGCACTGCCGTGACAAGGCCTTTTCAGGAGGCGATGGGCTTAAGTTTTCCTATCTTGCATGATCAGGATTATGAGGTAGGGTTGACCTATGGCGCACGTACGCTCCCTATGACCTTTGCAATCGATCGTCAAGGCATCATCCGGCAGGTGGTCTTCGGTTCCCGTGATTGGAACAGCCCCGAAGCTCGCAGGGGAATTGCCGAGGTCCTTCAAGAGTCGATTCCCGAGTCTTCCCAACGGATGTAACCATATGATTGATTCGATCAGCCAGGTGTCTTTGCTTGCGGCGTTTAGTGCCGGACTATTGTCTTTTGTTTCCCCCTGCGTCCTCCCCCTCGTCCCTTCCTATCTGTCCTATATCACCGGGCTCTCGGTGGAAAATCTCGCGAAAGCTGAAGAGCGGGAGCGATTTAAGTCGGCGATTATCCTCAATGCGCTGTTGTTTGTTGCAGGGTTTTCCACGGTCTTCATCGCGTTTGGGGCATCCGCCAGCCTGATGGGACAATTGTTGTATGACTATCAAGACGTGATAAGGAAAGTCGGGGGTGTCTTGATCATTGTTTTCGGGCTATATTTGCTTGGGATTTTGAAATTAAGTTTCTTTATGACCGAACGACGCCTGATGCATTTTGAGACGCGTCCCGTCGGCTATCTGGGTTCCTTTCTGATCGGGACCGCATTTGCCGCTGGCTGGACGCCTTGCGTAGGACCGGTGTTAGGGGCCATTCTGGCCTATGCCAGTACGACGGAATCGATGTCCAGCGGGGTGATGCTCCTATCGGCCTATTCGGTAGGGTTGGGGCTTCCGTTTTTTCTCACTGCATTTGGGATGGATACGTTTTTGAGCTACTTCAAAAACCTTCGGTCCTATTTGGGCGGGGTGTCCTTTATTAGCGGCGGGCTGTTAGTGATGGTCGGCATCATGATTTATGCGGATTCTCTGACACTCATCACCAGTTTTCTTGAACGAAACGGTATTGGTTGGTACATCGGCCAATAACAAGGCCTGACCGACCTGACCTATTCCACTCTTTGTTCTTTCCTCGTCTTCCACTCGATTGTATAGTTTCCGGAATGATGGTGAGCTCAAGCAGGTTTAGGGGGATATTGGAGCAAACAATATTCACGGAGGGGCGACGGTCTTTCCTTGGTCATTGAGGGGGACACGGGAAAGAATTAATCAGAGGATTTAGGAAAGGTTCTTGTTTTTCCTGGAGACGCCGGTCTCAGGTAGATGTATGGATGGTCCTCAATTCACCGCTATTCCTTACCGATCTATTTCTTGACGCATCTTTCTTCTCAGTGTAGGGTCCCACCACATTTTTTGAGATTCTGTAGCGCGGAATCGTTGGCTTGCCATCATTGATGAATTACAGCCTCCGTTACGTGATGTGTGAAGGATGAACACGAAAAGAAACGGCAGCGGGCTATCTCAATTTCAACGGGAGCGTTCTTAATGATTTTGGTAACCGGCGGTGCCGGCTATATCGGGTCTCATACGTGCGTTGAGCTCCTTCATGCTGGCTGTGATGTGACGGTCTTTGACAACTTCTCTAATAGCCATCCTGAGTCGTTGGCGCGGGTACAGCGTATCACAGGGAAATCTCTTCGTCGGATACGCGGGGACTGCCGTGATCGCGCCGCACTGGTGGGGGCTATTCGCGAAAGCGGGGCGACCGCAGTCATCCATTTTGCCGGGCTCAAGGCGGTGGGAGAATCGGTTCAGCAACCGTTGGCCTATTATGACAACAATGTGGTCGGGTCCCTGCGCCTGTTGGAGGCCATGGGCGAGTGCGGCCTGAAACAACTAGTGTTTAGCTCTTCTGCCACGGTATATGGCGATCCGCAACGCCTTCCGCTCACTGAGGAACATCCGCTATCTGCGACCAATCCCTATGGTCGAACGAAACTGATGGTGGAGGAGATCTTGCGTGACCTACACCGCAGCGATCCCTCCTGGCGGATCGGCATCTTGCGGTACTTTAATCCTGTTGGGGCGCATAATAGTGGTCTGATTGGTGAAGATCCTCAGGGTATACCGAACAATTTGTTACCCTTTGTGGCGCAGGTTGCAGTGGGACGGCTGGAGCGCCTGAACGTATGGGGTTCAGATTATCCTACTCCCGATGGGACCGGCGTGCGGGATTATATCCATGTCGTAGATTTGGCACTGGGGCATCTTAAAGCATTAGAGGCATTGGCTCGATTGGATGTTCAGAAAGAATGCTTAACGGTAAACCTTGGCACGGGCAAAGGATACAGTGTCTTGGAGATCGTGCGGGAATTTGAAACCGCAAGCGGCAAGCCGATTCCCTACAAGATCGCACCACGCCGCCCCGGTGACATTGCCTCTTGCTATGCTGATCCGAAGCAGGCGCTCACACTTTTGGGTTGGCGAGCTGAACGCGGACTCAGTGAGATGTGCGCGGATGCCTGGCGATGGCAACGGGAGAACCCTCAGGGCTATGCTGGCTGATTTATCCCCTTAGTGATCTGCAGGCCTCTGGTAGGCGGGCCGCTGAGAGTCTAGTGGCCGGGAATTCTGGTAAAATGCCGCATTGCCCGGCAAAACCCTCGTGGTACCGTCGCGTGATCGGAATTCTCCCATGGTCACAGAGGATCTCCATGGAGGCCGCAGTAACACGCTGGCCTCCCCCACTCAATCGCATTGCATGATCAAGCTATAGAAGAGTCGGGTCTGGGAAGCCCGTAGAATTTTGCGTGGGAATGTCTTTTTGGGAACACATTCCGCAAGCGGTCAGCAGTCTACCCGATGAATATTTTGGAACGGGATGTCCTTCGTTGACATCGCAGAGGAATTGAATCTCGTGGGACAGGTACTTGCGGCGGATAACGGGAAATTGGGCCAATGAGGCTAATTGGCCTCTACGACTACTCGAGAACACGGTTCAGCTAAGTATGGAAGTCGCGGGTTAACACCATTCGCCCGTTTTACAGGATTTCGCGCTACTCGAGACCTGCATGGGTGGTGTTGTGGCTGAGGAGGATGGTGAGTCACACCACGTGCCAATTGTACAAGCTGTCTTGGAGAGCTGCGGCTCCGAAGTTGTGGGGACGCTTAGCATGGCCGGCGTTACTTTCGGGGCGGTGGCTGCGGATAACAATGGGGATTCCGGGGTATGGGATATTGTTCTTACAAGGAGTTGATTGTTAGGGCGTTGTCCTATTACCGAGGGATTGGGGGTGTTGTCCTCATTCAGCGAGGGATCGGGAGGAAGGGAAGCGAGAAGGGTAGGATTCTTTTTTTCTAGCATGGCCAAGAGTTTTTGGCCATCTGAGTGATAGGGGTTGTTGGGATGTTCGTTGACCAGGGTAAGTAACCATTCGTGGGACCATTCTTCGATGCCCAGATTTTGGTAAGTTTTTGCCAGATGGAACATGGCATCCCCAGCAGTTTCTAATTCAGGAAACTCCTTGATGATCTTTTCGAATCGATGGGCAGCAGCGAGATAAGAACCACGTTTGAGATAGAAATGCCCAACCATCAAGTGCCGTTGTGCTAATTGTTCGTGGCAAATCAGAATGGTTTGCTTCGCTTCCGTTTCATAGCGGCTTGCCGGAAAATCTTGAAGAAGTTTCTCGAAACTCTGAATCGATTGCTCCAAGGGCTCTGGGTCACGATCGACGGTCCGGTATTGTTTGAAATGGCTGATCCCAATTTTGTATTGGGCATAAGGGGCTAATATGTGGTTTCGGTGGAGGTCAAGAAAATGTTTGTATTCCACGATGGATTCCGCATAGGATTCCTTGTCAAAAAAAGATTCGGCACGTTTCATGATTACGTTCGGATCGTAACTCATTTCTACCGAATCACCTACGAAGATTTGTTCGTCTGTTGAGGACACTTCTTTTTTCGATGGGGTCTCGGTGTGCTCCGTCGGTTTGGGTGTTGAGGAGCATCCGGTGATCATGATGAGAACAGTGAGGAAGGGGAGCAAAAGAGATCGAAAATTGGCCGGAAATTTCACAGGTTAGTCACTCCAGGCAGTGTTGTGATCATATGATTGTGGTGAAAGCCGGTATAGAGGTATGAAACAGCCCATATCTATACAAGATTCGGACCAATGAAAGAAAGTCTTTAATGTTGCGACTGTGTTAATTTTTTTATTACAAAATTGTCTCCCTTTTACCACAATATTGGCTAAAGATGAATAATTTGCCACAGTCAATGTATTGTCAATTCAACGGATAGGCTATGAGTATATGAATGCCAACCTTTCTTCTCGAATCATCGGAACCGGCTCTTTTCTTCCTGGTCGTCAGGTAGATAATCAAGAGGTGGCCGATCTTTTAGGCATTGAGCCGTCGTATATTTTTCGCGTTTCTGGTATCCGGTTCAGGTTCTGGGCGGATTCGCAGGAGGAATGCTCGTTTTTGGCGGAACAGGCAACGCGAAGGGCATTGGATCAGGCTGATTTGGTCCCGGAAGATCTTGACGCTATTCTGGTTTCTTCCACCTCTCCAGAGATGATTTTTCCTTCCACGGCCTGTTTGCTTCAAGCCCGGCTGGGTATCAGGGGCATCCCGGCATTTGATCTCTCAGCCTCTTGCTCAGGGTTTCTTTATGGCCTTTCCATGGCGGATTGTTTCATTCGGGCCGGACAGTTTCGGCGATGTCTCGTCGTGGCTTCGGAAATCAAATCTCGGTCCCTGGATGTCAAAGATCTGAGTACGACTATTTTATTTGGTGATGGGGCCGGTGCGGCAATTGTCGAGAGATCGTCAAATTCCGACATGGGCATTGTCAGCATTCGACTTCACGCCGACGGGGCATATCATGATCTGGTCAAAATTGCCGGAGGTGGTTCCCGTCAGCCTTTGTCTCAAAGTGTCCTTGAATCCAATGCGCACACCTTGCGAATACGGGGTTCGCGGGTGTTTCGCATCGCAATTAAGCGTTTAGGTCAAGCGGTCAGTGACCATTTGGCGCACGAGAAATGGGATGCGTCGCAGCTCGACCAGGTCATTTTCCATCAAGCGAATGGACGCATGCTGACTAAGTTTTGTGAAAATATCGGAGTCCCTCCTGAGCGATGCCTCTCGATAATTGAGCAAGTCGGAAATACTTCTTCGGCCTCATTGTCAATGGCGTTGGATCATGCGAACCGAAGCCAGAAACTGAAGACGGGGGATCGGGTTATGTTGGGAGCCTTTGGGGGAGGGCTTACCTGGGGGACAGCTTTGGTTCGGTGGGGGTAACACCGCCTTCTTAGTGTTGTCGTTGTGTTAGGGAGAAGCCGGGTTGGGTATTGTGTTGACGATCTCTGGCAATTTGGCCTATCGTGCGCAAAAGACAGGAATGGAATAGGTTACTTAAGCTAAAAAAATATTTAGTAAGGAGGGTGTGTTGAAAATCTTCCTGGCCAATCCAAGAGGGTTCTGTGCGGGAGTGGATCGAGCGATTGAAATCGTTGATTTGTCCTTAAAGACTTACGGGGCACCAATTTATGTTCGGCATGAAATCGTCCATAGTCGTCATGTAGTCGAGTCCCTTCGTGGGAAAGGCGCTATTTTTGTGGAAGAATTGAATGAGGTTCCTGATGGCGCCATCGTCATTTTCAGTGCACATGGTGTGGCTAAAGAGGTGTGGGAAGAATCCAGGCGACGAAATTTGAAAGTGATTGATGCCACATGCCCCCTGGTCATCAAGGTCCATAACGAAGTGAACAGGGATTATTCCAACGAGTATGAGCTGATCCTGATTGGTCACGCGGGGCACCCTGAGGTCGTCGGAACTCTCGGGCAAGTGCCTGATAAATTCCATTTAGTTTCCTCTGTTGAGGACGTGCACTCGTTAGAAGTAGAAAATCCTCTTCACCTGTCGTATGTCACCCAAACTACGTTGAGCGTGGATGAGTGTCGGGATATTGTTGCTGCCTTGCATGGACGGTTCCCGGGTATTAAGGGGCCACATCAGGAAGACATCTGTTATGCCACACAAAATCGGCAAAATGCTGTCAAAGAGTTGTCCCGTTTTGTTGATGTCATTCTGGTAATCGGGTCTCCCAATAGCTCCAATTCCAACCGATTAAGAGAATTGGGCGAACGTTGTGGAATCCCTTCATACCTCATTGATTCTTATCAGGATATTCAGGCTCAATGGCTGGAAGGTGTGAACGCAATCGGCATTGCGGCAGGGGCCTCGGCTCCGGAAGTGTTGGTGGCTCAGGTCATTAAGTTTTTGAAAGAGCATGGTGCGACATCAGTAGAGGAGTTGACCGTGGTGGAAGAGAATGTTGAATTTCTTCTTCCAAAAGAATTACTGATGGCCAAAGTCCCGCGATAAATTACCATGGGTTTCCGCTTTCCCGAAGGAGCGCGACCGTATCTTTTCCGAATTTATCCTTCCTTATTATCTTTTCCAATATATTGAAGCCATCCGACCCGTTTGTTTGGGGAATTCTCCTGGGTGGAGAATGTCCCGTGAGAGGCTCCTTGGTTAGGTCCGGTTGACAGGAACCGTAGTTTTGGCAATATGTCAAGATATTGAATAGGCCGATAGTCGGACCCACAGTATTTTGTGGGAAGTTTTGATTTTTCTTTCTTCTTATGGTACTGAATTGAGCCAAATTACTGCCCTGTCATCCATTCCATACTGAGAGGGAATATGTACCTTCGTACTCTAGTCGTCAGTGGGTTTAAATCCTTTGCTGAGGCAAAAATAGATTTCCCTAACGGGATAACGGCTGTTGTCGGTCCTAACGGGACAGGGAAAAGTAATATCGTGGATGCCATATTGTGGGCAATGGGTGAGCAAAGCGTGAAGAGTTTGCGAAGCGAGCGCATGGAAGACGTAATTTTTAATGGAACGGAGCAACGCAAACCCATGGGAATGGTCGAGGCTTCGCTTATTTTTTCCGAGGTGACGCCTCGTGAGTTGGAGCCTGTCTCTGCCATCCTGGAAGGGCTCGATCAGCCAACGGATGTGATGATCACCCGTCGGCTCTACCGCGAGGGAGACAGTGAATACTATTTTAATAAGATTCCCTGCCGCCTTAAGGATATTCGAGGATTTCTCTGGAATGCCCGGGCGGGAACCAGAGGGCAGTCCGTTATTGAACAGGGCAATATTGAACAGTTACTGAGTGCCTCCCCACAGGAACGACGTGAATTTATTGAGGGCACGGCAGGTATTATTCGATATAAAAAACAAAAGGCGGAAGCGTTACGAAAATTACAAAGTACGGAAAATAATCTTTTGCGGGTTCGGGATATTCTTGGAGAAGTCCGTGGCCAGCTTCGAACGCTCAATCGTCAGGCGAAACAGGCAGAGGAGTATCAGGCCTTTCTCCGTGAAGCTCGAGAGCTTGAAGTGCAGTTGTTGACTCATGATTTTCGCCGGTTTTTTCAAGACCAGTGTCAGTTTGAAAATGAGTTACACGAATCTGAAAGCCAAGAACTCTCCTGTCTGGCTGAAGAGGCTCGACTTGTGGCCGAACACCAAACCGTGCAGTTAGAGCTGACGTCGGCTAGCGAAACTCTCAAGGAAGCGCAGGACCGCTTTCGAGAGATTGAGCAACAACTGTCCCAGGCGTTTACGGCGATTCAGATTGAACGCAACCGGCTTGATCAATATGAACAGCAACATGCACAGGTCATGGAGGAGCGAGCACGGTTGAATGGGGAGGGCCAGGAGGCCACGGGTTCGTTGGAAGCCTTGAGAGAGCGGCTGGCCCAAATCCGGTGCGAGATGGAGATTCTGTCTGTCACGTTGGAAGAAGGAGAGGGGGGTATAGCTGATCTGGCCGTTCGCCGTCGAGAAACTGCGGAGAAGGTCGACAAGGGCCGGGAAACCATTCTGGCCTTAGCTGTCGAAAACACGAATCAGGAAAACCGCTTGCGAAGTATTGCTGAAGGACAGAGTTCGATGGCCAGACGGATCGAACGTCTGACAGTGGAATATTCTCAATCGCAGAACGATCAAACCACCCTTCAAGCTGAAAGCGAAGCCCTTCGACAGGAATGCTCATCGCTCGAAAGTCAGCTTGAGGCGCTTCGGAACAATCAGGACCGCTTAGAGGTTAACCTGCAAAGTCAGCGAGAAACCAGGGAAGAGCTTGATGAAAAAATTCTCGACCTTCAAACCCAAGCCGCTGGCACTGAATCTGAATTACGTGCCATTCAAAGTGTATTTCGGGAAGAAATAGGGTATGGCCACCATGGTGAGGGTGATAAAGCCTCCATTCGCGTCGCCTGTTCATCCATTCAAGAGGCGTTGGCCGAACGGATGGAAGTGCCTGAGGATGTTGAGAAAGCCATCGAAGCCGTTCTCGGCGAGCGGTTGCAGGCGTGGATTGTCCAATCGTCCCAAGAAGCAGAAATGTCCATTGCCCAATTTAAACAACATGAATGGGGAAAAGGCAGCTTTATCCCCTTAAATATTCCGCGACAGGGTCCAAAGCGTCCAGCTGATTGGTGGGAAGTCATTCAGCACAACACGGAAGTGCGGGGATTGGCTGTAGATTTTGTTCAGGTTCCGGGCGAGTTGAAGCCTGTGATTGAGGCGTTGCTGGGGAATACGGTCATTGTTAAGTCATTGTCTGGAGCGTTAAAACTCATGACCGAACATTCCTGGTTCCAGGGGAGCGGTCCGCTTTTAGTGGCCTTGGACGGAGAACTTGTGTCTCCCGGTGGGATCATCAGTGGCGGGTCTGGTGGAGAAGCTGGTGGATTATTACGTCGCCGGCGAGAAATTCTCACATTGGAAGAAAAGTTGAACACCCTTACCGTGGGGTTGGAGGAAGCCAAAGCGAGCCGGAAGTCTCTACTACAGGAAATTGAGGACCTGTCGCGACAACTCGAAGAAGCCACTTTGTCCATTCGTGAGATGGAATTTCAGATGTTGACCATTCAAAAAGAGGCTTCTAGCAAAGAGAAGGCCCTTCCCGATCTCCTCCGTCGGTTGGATGCACTTCAGCAGGATCGATTAGCGGAAGAGGAGGAGTGGGGACAGTTGCAAGTTGAAGAAGTAGAGGTTCAGACCCGGCTTGAGCATCTCAATCGGACACGAGCCCATGAAGATGAGGCGCTTCGTCAACTGTTGGATGCTCTTAATGCCATAGACCAAGAGCGACAGGACATGTTGCAAAGCCTCAATGACACACGAATGAATTTCCAGGCTTTGAAGTCTCAATGGGATCATGAGCAGGCTAATATTGAACGAATTGAACGGGAGGAAGAGCATCGGAAAACCCGAATTCGACAAATTGATGGACAATTGGAACAACTTTTTCTGCAAAGCCGAAAAAGTCAGGAAGAACGCCTTACGAATGAGGGGTTGGTTGAAGAATTGGACATTCAGAAAGAGGCCATTGCCGGAACATTACTGGAGCTTCAGAACCGACATGCAGGATGTATGGAGGAAGTTAAACGGTTGGATGGTCTGATCGGGAAGGCTCGCGAAACATTGAGCCACATCTTTAAGTCCCGTGTTCCGATCGAGGGACGTTTGGCGGAAGTTCGGGCGAAGTTTCATGCTGTAGAAGAAACGCTCACCATGACTTACGAAATTTCGACGGATGAACTCAAAAATCATCCGGAAGCCGGACAGATCGCGGAAGGTCTGGAAGGGAGAGAACAAGCTTCTGAGGAAAAAACCGGCCAGTGGAGGGAGCAATTACAGGGTATCAGGAAAAAATTAGAGCGTATCGGTCCAATTAACTTGGCTGCTATTGAGGAGCATGCTCAATTAGAAGAACGCTATCAATTTTTATTAGCGCAAGAAGAAGATTTGGCCGGTTCAATCCAATCACTTCAGGAAATTATCCAGCGTTTGAATCAAACTACCAATAAGCTGTTTGCGGAGACCTTTAAAGAGCTTCAAGTGAAATTTAGCGAAGTCTTTTCAGCCTTGTTTGCTGGAGGACGCGCCGAATTGATTTTAGTAGAAGATACTCAGGAAGGACAGGAATCAGAAGGGCCCAACCTTGAGCCAGGTGTGGAAATTGTCGCCCAACCACCAGGGAAACGCTTAAAAAGTCTCAACATGCTTTCCGGAGGGGAAAAGACCATGACGGTCATGGCCCTTCTTTTTGCGAGCTTTCTCATTCGACCTTCTCCATTTTGTGTGTTGGATGAGGTGGATGCGCCATTGGATGAAACAAACGTGGTCAGGTTTGGTCAATTTTTGCGCCAAATGGCGGACCGGTCTCAGTTTATTGTGATCACGCACAATAAACGGACCATGGAGACTGCCAACTCCCTTTTTGGTGTGACAATGGAGGATCCTGGCGTTTCGAAATTGATTGCTGTTCGGCTCCATGAATTAGAAGAGGTAAGCTGAAAATACAGCGCGGGGACTCAGCATTAGTTGAAACCCAAAAGAAAAAGCCCCTTCCTTGAAAAGTCGGAAGGGGCTTTTTTTGCAGAGTCGTGTTTTTCCGGTGAGTTAATTTCGAACGCCGGCCCAAACTTTGGCCGGGTCGATTTCTTTGTCAGGATTCAGCTCTTTGGCCTTATTCAGGAGTGTGTCCGTTGTCTCAGGGATTTCTGGATCAGGTATGCAGCAATCGTCGACAGGACAAACAGCCGCACATTGAGGCTCATCAAAATGCCCGACACACTCTGTGCAGCGTTCATAGGTGATCACGTACACCGTGTCCCCTTCACCCTGACCTTCACCGACCTTATTGCCCTTTTCCTCCGCGGCACTGCGCGTCTCAAAAATTGCCTCATTTGGACATTCCGGAAGACAGGCACCACAATTAATGCACTCTTCTGTGATTAGCAACGACATAATTCCTCCTTAGGGGACAGATAAACCGTCATGTCAATTGTAGGAAGTCAACACCTACGATTCTTATTGAAATTTGTCTTGGCATGAGGGCGGTACAGTATCAACTCTTTGGCGATTTTAACGGTGTAAATTTCTTTGCGTCAACCGGACAGAAGACCTATCCGATAAGCCATTCGGACCCGCGGTTAATTGAGGGTTACTCAGAAGCTTTTCTAAGAAATTGCTGAAGCCCATAAGCATCCAAATCAAGAGTATATTATATATTTCTATATATTTTCCGGAAGACTGTAATTTGGTCTGATCTTGACGAACCTATGGACGATTGTTATAGGAGCGATGCCTCCTCATAACTTGGAGAGGGCACTTGCATTTGTAGGAGTTATCTTTGAATCATGTAGAGCGAAAGATTTTGTATGTGTGGTTGTACTCCTGGTAGGCTCGTCCCAGAGTACGTTCGATAGAGGGGTTGTCTTGCCTGACAATGGGATTGGGATTTCCGCCCCTTCCGTATTTTTCTTACTTGCCTCCCCATGAAAAATGTTAGCCAGGGATCCTCAGCGTTTTTCGCCTACGCGGCCCTCACGACTGCTGCGGTGGTCTGGGGAGGGTCGGTAGTTGCACAAAAAGTCGCTTTAGGCCCATTCTCGCCTGTAGAGGCGTCTGTTTTTAGGGGATTAGGAGCCTTGCTGATCCTTATTCCTCTATGGCTCTGGAAGGAAGGGGCGGTTTCTTTTTCACGAAGAGATTGGCGAAATTTTTTTTTCCTAGGAATCGGGGTCCTTGGCAATCACTTGTTCGTGCTCTTTGGTCTGCAATTTATTGGGGCAGGGGCAGCTGGCATCATTATAGGTTCAAGCCCGGCTATTACCGCATTCTTGTCCTCGCTCATCCTTAAGGATATTCCCCTGCGTGTGATTTGGCTTGGTTGTCTCGTCTCGTTTTTGGGAGTATTGAGTATTTCCGGGCGCGGGGCGGTGGATGGATTGGGTTCCAATCCTTTATTGGGAGGGAGTCTGGTGGTCTGTGCCTTAGTCAGTTGGGCCTTATATACGATTGGCTGCCGAAAAACGATGGAACGTTTTTCCCCGCTGACTGTGACGTGGACGACTCTTCTACTCTCGTTGATGTTTGAAATCCCTTTGTTGAGCCTGAACCACAAAGTTCTGGTTGCAGGGGTAGAGTCGGTTCCGGTATCTGGCTGGCTGGCACTTTTGTACGTTATGGTGTTTGCCACGGCATTGGGTCAACAGGCCTGGCTGCTCGGCGTCAAAGGAGTCGGTCCTTCCAGAGCGGGAATTTTTGGGAATCTTATTCCGGTTTCTGCGTTGTGTTTTTCGGTGATGATTTTGGGTGAACCGGTTGGCATGAGAGAAATAAGTGGGATAGGATTGATTCTGATTGGGGTCTGGTTGGTTGATCGACAATCCTGTGCCATGTTAGTGAAGGTCACATGATCAGGAAATTGGCGAAAATGAAGAAAGAGAGCGCAGAATGCTGAAGGAACGGATTGAGGAAGTTACACAGATGAATGAATTGTTTTACCGAGGGTTTGAACAGCTGGATGTTGCGCTGATGGACTCTATTTGGGCTCATCAAGAGTATGTGACCTGCATTCATCCAGGGTGGAGCATCCGGGTCGGGTGGCCGGCGGTTCGGGATTCCTGGGTGGTCATTTTCAATAATACGTTTTCAATGAAATTTGAACTGACGGAAGTACAGGTTCAGGTTGCCGCCGATGTTGCCTGGGTTATTTGTACCGAAAACATCACCAGTCGGGTGGGAGAGAACGAACAGAATAGCCAGGTGGTATCGACCAATTTATTCGAGCGGATCGGAGACGAGTGGAAGATCATTCATCACCACGGTTCACCGCTTATGGAATAAGATTTAATCGTCCATTGGGTATCTGGCGACGCGCGGGTATTGCTTCGGTGGCGTAGGTAGGAGGAGAGCTCTCCTCACTATGGGTATCAAAGGAGCCAGGAGATCGGGGTCATGATTCAACGCGTGTGAAGGGCAAAGAGGACTGATCAAGAGGCAGAGGTACTGAATGTCGTTTTAGCCCATTCTTCAACAATCACGTCCCGTTCTTCCATATTCAACGCGCAATATTTTTTAAACATACCCAGCCCCCCTTTTTTTCTGCGCCACGTGACGAATTGTAAAAAGTGTTCCTTGCATAACGATTGAGTCCCGGCAGGGGCGTAGAGGGGTTCGGTGCATCCCCCAATTAGACACGTATCGGCATCCATAAACTGGTTCTCCTTAAAGGTTCCTCTGGCCACATTTTCCATTCGAAGTATGCCCAACTGCGAGCTGAGAAGGCAATCAATTCACGCCATGATAAAAAATAATTATAGGTGGATGCCACTAATAGAGGGGTTTGGCTCTCTTGCTTTCTCTGTCAAATGGCGGGTATCGTAGGCACCCTGTTTAGGCAAACCAATTCGACATAATGTCATAGTGTCGTGGAAGAAAGGAGCATATTCTGTGTTGACTGCTACAGATGTATTTGAACAAACGAGAGAAATGGCTTTGCGCGCAACGAGCCAGGAAGAGCGGGCTCTTCAAATCGATTATCCGGCTCTGAGCACGAAGATTGAACAGGCATTGAAAGGTCGGAAGGTTAACCTTCTGTATGTCAACGAATTTTTGCCGGAAGGGTATGAAGATCAAGGGCGTTTTAACGTGATGGTTATGACATCTGGCAACGTTCTTTTCGATATGGTTATCGGGGACTCGTACTTTCGGTATGATGTTTTTTCTTGCTGTGATTTGGATAAAATTCAATTGATTGACGGGACTTGGGATAATAAGGAAAAACGCACGGAAGAATCATTTCTTAGTCTCCGGCTGATGCATGGCGATGAGGCGCATATTCTTCTCGCGCTTAACGACGCACATCGTCCAGCGGTATTGTCTTTTGCGGAAAAAATCTCTCATGGCCGACATCCCGAAAAAGCCTGATCAATTTCAGATTTCGGAAGAATTCTTTTGGAATCCCGAGGCTGATTAAGAGGCTGTAAACGGCAAGGCGCAGACAGACGCTGGAAAGCGCTGGTTTCTGATCTCGATTTCCAGTTTTGTCTGCGGTTGGGTAAAATCTCGTAATGGAAATCCAAGAGCAATCGGTTTTTTCACAAGAGGGGAGTGGGTGGAACTGGACACCCACCCCACTTCCCGGGTCCCACTAAAAAGTTTCGCCCCAGGTTCGGGTAGCTGTGGGACTTCCGCTTCAAGAACTAATCCGACCATTCGCCGCTTCACCGATCCGTACGTATCCATTCTGGCGACGACTTCCTGCCCCGGATAACATCCCTTCGATAAACTAAAGGCAATTCCCTCAAGATTGGCTTCTGGCGGAACGATTTTTTCATTTAAGTCCGGCCCAAGGCGAGCCAATCCACCTTCAATCCTGGATGTCTCTAGTGCCTCCCTTCCGACCTGGAGCAGGCCTAGCTCTTTTCCCGTGTTCAAGAGATGAGACCAGAGCGAAGGAAGGGCTTCGATCGGTATAAACAATTCGTAATCTTGTCCACCCGTTTCTTCCGTGCGAGCAAGAAATCCTTGTGCATCAGCTAATGTGAAGGTGATGGTGTCTAAGACCTGGAGTGATCCCACTTCCAAATTTAAGGCATTCTTAAGAACCTCCGGACCCTTCGGCCCCGTCACAAGGAGAAGGCCCCAGCTTTCCAGGCTATTGTGAAGTTTGGCTTTTGTCCCATAGAGCAGAAATTTTCGAAGGGCTTGATAGGTAAGATCCCCTACCTCTCCAACATCCTCAATGATCAGGGATTCGGTTTGCCGAAACACCCGGAAATAGGAAAGCATTTTCCCCTTATGGTTCATAAATGCAGAGTACCGGCCCTGCCCGGATTTGAGAGGAAGGATATCATTGCTGATGAGGCTTTGGAGCCAGGTGACCCGGTCATCTCCCGTGACCATGATTTTTCCGCGTAAGGAGAGGTCGGCGAGCCCAGCCCGCCGATGAATAGATTCATACTCTAAGAGAGTATTCCCATAATGGAATGGGACTTCCCATTCGCCACATGGTTGAAACGTGGCTCCTAGGGCTTCATGCTGCTTATGAAGAGGTAGCGTTTTCATGATGTCGTTGCCGCCGTGATTTCCTCAAACAGCGCGAGTGTCCGCGCAGAAAACTCATTGCGCGAGACAATTTTTTGAATTCCAAGGTCTTTGGCCAGTTTCCAGGTTTGCACCTCTTCATGATTGGCAAAGGCCAGAATGGGCAAGGAGTGTGTTTGAGGAAGGGTTCGGAGAGATTTCACAATTTCGGAGGCATTAAGACGGTCATCGTTCATGTTAATAATGATGCCCATTGGTTGGCTGGCAAGAGCTTTGGTTTGCCAGTCATCTCCGGTGCGGAGGCGTTCCAGTTTGTAGCCTTGTGGTAAAAAGGCATCGCGTATTTTGGTGTAGAAGAAGATATCACTCACGGCCACAAGAATTGTTTTGGTGTCTGGCATTTGGTAAGGCCTTTTTGTTGTGCTAGTTCATGAGAGTCAGAATGCGCATGAGCGCTTGCTTAGCTGTCTTGTATTCGGGGTTAAGGGCCAGAGACTTTTTGTAGGAATCGACGGCTTGGTCCCATGCCCCTTGTCGTTCGTACACCCGTCCGAGATTCATATGAGGAAAGGAGGGGTTTTCATATCGTTTGGCTTTCATCGCCTTTTCAAGCCAAGGAATGGCCTCTTCCAGCTGGTTGAGCTCAATGAGGTAGGCCCCGATATCGTTATAGGGATTTCCGAATTCAGGGTCCTGCCGAATAGCCTGATGGCATTCCTCAATGGCTTCTTGCAATTGTCCCATGAAACTATAGGCCCATCCTAGAAATGTGTGGGCTTCGGCTGTCGGAAAGAGGTCGATGGATTGTTTGTAGAGATCAACTGCTTCTTCCAGCTGTCCCTTCATTTGGAGCTCATAGGCCTGTTGAAAAAGGTTCCAGGCTGCCACCTTATCCTCTTCGTTGCCCTCACCCTGGTCGAGAAAATCTTGAATATCCATGGGAAATTGTGTTCCGCACAGTCCTTTTTGTGTTTATCAGGAATAGTAGCGGTTACTCGCCTTTGAGCTTGTGTTGGACTAATTCAGCTGCACGTCGGCCGGAAAGCAACATCGAACCAAATGCCGGTCCCATGCGTGGACTGCCATCAACTGCAGCAACGGCCAAGCCGGTCACAAAGCAATTGGGATAGATTTCACGGGTATTTTCTACCACTAATGCTTCAGAACGCGCTACCCACATAGCTCCGTTTCCCGGAACCTTCTGATATAAATTACGTTGGTTGAGGAGATTAACCACAACGGCATCATGACCGGTAGCATCAACCACAATTTGACTTTCAAGGGCAATGGGATCTACGTGAATGGTATCATGACCGGCCATTTCCACAGTGGAATTATTGACAACGACACCTTCGATACGATGATCCTGCCGAAGAATAAGATCGACCACTTTTGTGAGATTCATAATCTTCACGCCGGCTTCGTAAGCGGCGGAAATGAGCCGGCTGGTCACATGAGGAGGATCAACCATGGTCATGCCCGGGCAGTCTTTAATCGGTTTAAAGGGTATGCCCAATTCTTCAAGAATCCGATCCGCCGGTTCGCAAATCGTGGCCTTATTCATGAGAAATCCCCCGGACCAAAAGCCACCACCAAGAGCCAGTGATTGTTCGATGAGCAGAGTCCGGAAGCCGATTGCGGCGAGATCGCGGGCACAAAGGAGTCCGGATGGACCTCCGCCCACTATAATGATATCGCTTTCAATCAGTGCATCGAATTCTTTGTAATACTCCCGGGCAATGTGACGGGTGATGTCCCGTTCTCGTAACGGAGCGATGTTTATAGGATTCATAGGGGAGCTCCAGGTAATATTTTTTCGTTTTTAACCAACATAAAGGCCAATGACGTTTTGGACTTTGTCTCTGTACAAATTCCTCCGGTTTCCTGCAGATTCCGTCATTGACCCATCCCGCTTTATCGATATAAGTCTCCACCGGTTTTTCGGAACTCTTCTGACTTTTCCTGCATGCCCTGCTTCAGGGCGGCATCATCCGCCAATTGTTTTTCCGCAGCATACTCTCGCACGTCCTGGGTAATTTTCATAGAACAAAAATGCGGGCCACACATGGAGCAAAAATGGGCCAGTTTAGCCCCCTGAGCGGGGAGCGTGGCATCATGGAAATCCTTCGCCGTTTCCGGGTCAAGCGATAAATTGAATTGATCCTGCCAGCGAAATTCAAACCGTGCCTGTGAGAGGGCATTGTCCCGGTGTTGAGCCCCCGGGTGGCCTTTAGCCAAATCTGCGGCATGTGCCGCTATTTTGTACGCCATAACTCCGGCTTTCACGTCCTCCTTGTCAGGAAGCCCTAGATGTTCTTTGGGGGTGACGTAACACAGCATCGCGCAGCCGTACCAGCCGATCATGGCTGCGCCGATTGCGGATGTGATGTGGTCGTAGCCTGGCGCAATATCAGTGGTAAGGGGGCCCAGAGTATAGAATGGGGCTTCGTCACAAGCCGCCAATTGTTTGTCCATGTTTTCTTTGATGAGTTGCATGGGGACGTGTCCCGGCCCCTCAATCATGACTTGGACGTCATGCTTCCAGGCGATTTTCGTGAGTTCTCCCAGTGTTTCCAGTTCGGCAAATTGGGCCACATCGTTGGCGTCCGCCAGGGAACCCGGTCGCAATCCGTCTCCTAAGCTAAATGACACATCATAACTTTTCATGATTTCGCAAATTTCTTCGAAATGCGTATAGGCAAAGTTTTCCTGATGGTGAGCCAGGCACCATTTGGCATGGATGGACCCGCCGCGGGAGACGATACCGGTCATCCGAGAGGCTGTCAGCGGGACATAGGCCAGGCGAACACCGGCATGAATGGTGAAATAATCCACGCCCTGTTCGGCCTGTTCCACGAGAGTATCTCGAAAGATTTCCCAGGTCAGTTCCTCTGGTTTCCCACCCACTTTTTCTAAGGCTTGGTATATGGGAACGGTCCCTATGGGCACGGGGGAATTTCGTATGATCCATTCACGGGTCTCGTGGATGTTTTTCCCTGTGGAGAGGTCCATGACGGTGTCTCCTCCCCATCGGATAGACCAAATTAATTTTTCAACCTCTTCTTCAATAGAGGACGTAACGGCAGAATTTCCAATGTTGGCGTTGATTTTTACCAAAAAATTGCGCCCGATAATCATAGGCTCAATTTCTGGATGATTGATATTGGCGGGAATAATGGCCCGTCCCCGAGCCACTTCATCACGGACAAACTCCGGTGTGATGTAGGAGGGCGTGGACGCGCCCCAATTTTGTCCAGGATGTTGAACCACTCCGAAGGCCTGTCCTGTCCCCTGTTGGGCGGATAGGCGCTCCTCACGTGCCTGGTTCTCCCGGATAGCAATAAATTCCATTTCCGGTGTGACGATTCCCTTCCGGGCATAGTGCAATTGCGTGACGTTACGGCCTGCTTTCGCCCGGAGTGGCGGGCGTTGCAAATGGAACCGGATGGCCTGCAAAGCGGGATCGTTTGCACGAATTCGTCCATATCGTGAGCTGACCTCTTTCAAGGCTTCGACGTCTTGACGTTCGGCGATCCAGTCCTTTCTGATGGGATGAAGGCCCTTGCGCACATCAATCTGAATCCCAGGATCTGTGTAGGGTCCTGAGGTATCATAGACAATGACAGGCGGGTTCTGAATTTCGGTGTCATCGTGCATGCTCCGACTGCTTGTTTGATGAATTTCCCGCATAGGGACCCGTACATCCGGTCTCGAGCCGGTTCGATATATTTTTTGTGAGCCGGGAAACGGTTGAATCGATAGGGAAGAAAGAGGAATGCGGGGCTCCTCCGAAATGACGTGTAATGATGGTGTCGAAGGACTGGATGTGGTGGTTTGGGCTGGTGTCATGCAAACCCTCTCTTTCTGGGATTAGGGAATTAGTCCAGGAAGCTTACTCCATAAACAAAAAGCCGCCCCTTTTTCGCTAAAGAGTGCGGCTGCTTGTGCGGGCTTTCGTGGCTCCTGCTTCCCTACGCTGGTATTATCCAGGTCAGGTCGTGAGGGTCGTCCCCTTGTGGGACTCTCAGCGTGTCGCACCCCTAGCGAAAAGTATCGTACCGCTGGGTCTTTTCCCTTGTCAAACCCTTACGCCATGCGAGAGGGTTGATCAATCGCTAAAAAAGGTTCATGGAAAGAAAGTGCTATCATTTTCATTGCAAGGTGCGTCACCGAAAGGTTTAACGCTTCTGTTGTTGTGTGCGGAGATTTTATCGGTCATCCGACAAGTACGCGATGGGAATTTCGCTCTCAGGCGTTCAGGCTTTTTCAGGAGGGAATGATTTGCTACAATGGAAAGCTGGCATCCCATACAAAAGAGACATGATCAAGATGATCAATGCGAAGCCGGGGGCTGATTTGAAAAATTTTTTCATTAACATAAGGAATGTGGCGTGACCTTATCGACTATCACAGAGCGGCCTATTGCGGACTACCAATCTCTCCAAGAGACGGAATTGTTCGAACGAATTACGGAGGCTAAACGGAGACTTGGCAGGGACGTGCTCCTGCTCGGGCACAATTATCAGCGGGACGACGTGATTGTGCATGCCGACTTCCGAGGTGATTCTCTTCTTCTTGCCAAATACGCGGCTGAGCACCCTGAGCATCCTTATGTGGTGTTTTGCGGGGTGCATTTTATGGCTGAAACAGCCGACATTTTGAGTCGGTCCAATCAGACCGTCATTCTGCCTGACATGGCTGCAGGCTGTTCTATGGCGGATATGGCATCCATGGAACAGGTAGATGATTGCTGGGATCGGCTCGGACGGTTTCTGCCGGTAGAAGACACCGTAACCCCCATCGTCTATGTGAATTCAGCTGCTGCGCTCAAAGCCTTTTGCGGGGAGCATGGCGGTGTGACATGTACCTCCTCCAATGCCAGAGCGATTATGAATTGGGCCTGGAAACGGAGAGAAAAGATTCTCTTTTTCCCCGATGAGCATTTAGGGCGGAACACTGCGAATGCTATGGGGTTTCCACGCGAAGAGATGATTGTGTGGGATCCCTTCCAACCCAACGGTGGACATAACCGGGAAACCATACAGAAGGCCCGTCTGATCCTCTGGAAGGGACACTGTAGTGTGCATCAAATGTTCCAACCGGCACACGTGACCTATTTCCGGAAGCAGTATCCAGATGTTCAGGTTATTGTGCACCCTGAATGTCATGAAGATGTGGTTAATCAGGCAGACCTGGTGGGGTCGACGGAATTTATTATTCGGACGGTGACTCAGGCCGATCCTGGAACAACCTGGGCCGTGGGAACTGAGCTGAATCTGGTGAACCGGTTGAAACATGATCAAGCCGAAAAGCAAATCTATTTTCTTTCCCCAATGGTGTGTCGGTGCTCGACGATGTTTAGAATTGATGGGCCTCATTTATGCTGGGCCGTGGAAAATCTCGTACAGGGTAATGTGGTCAATCACATTCAAGTTCCCGACGAGGAGAAAGTGTTTGCCAAGCTGGCTTTGGACCGCATGATGGATTTGAGTTGATTACCTTCCTTTTGTGATTTCCTCTTCCCTTGTTTGTGGCGCTTTCAACTCAAGGATACGGTTCTTCCGTGTGCCTATGTGGTGGCGAAAGGCCTGAAGCGCGTTGTTTGACGGGTTTACGGGGCATGGCTAGAATGGCCTTGAGTTGTCCCATTATTCTTAAGAATTTGCCCATGGATTACAAATCGACATTAAACCTTCCCCGGACTGATTTTCCGATGAAGGCCAACCTGCCACAAAAAGAACCTGAGCGATTGGGATGGTGGGAGCAGAAGCGGGTCTACGACCGCATTCTGGAGGCCAGAAATGGCAGCCCACGGTATATCCTTCACGATGGGCCTCCCTATGCCAATGGGCATATTCATATCGGGCATGGTCTGAATAAAATCCTCAAAGACATCATCATTAAATCGAAAACCATGGCAGGTTTCCAGGCCCCCTATGTTCCTGGATGGGATTGTCACGGGTTGCCGATTGAACATCAGGTGACTAAGCAACTTGGACCCAAGAAAAAAGACCTGAGTGCGGTAGAACTCCGGAAGCTTTGTCGGGAATACGCCCAGAAATTTGTTGAGATTCAAGGAGACGAATTTCGCCGGTTAGGGGTCTTTGGGGATTGGGAGCATCCGTATCTGACCATGGATCATGCTTATGAGGCGGCGATTGTCCGAGAGTTCGGAAAGTTTGTGGAAAAGGGTCGAGTCTATAAAGGGCTGAAGCCGGTCTTGTGGTGTCCTGTGGATCAAACTGCGCTGGCTGAGGCCGAAGTGGAATACGAGGATCATCTCTCACCGTCGGTGTATGTGAAATTTCCCTTTACCGTTTCGCCAACCGAGATGGGTTCCGACCAACGATTGGGTCTGCCAACTGTCAAAACTTTGAAAGCCGTTTCGGTTGTTATTTGGACGACGACCCCTTGGACCCTTCCCGCGAATCAAGCCGTTTGTCTACATCCGGATTTTGACTATGCCATTCTTCAAGCCGGTGAAGAGGCTTTTATCGTGGCTCTGGGATTGGAAGACGCATTTGCCAAGGCCTGTAACATTGAGAAGTTTGAGGTATTAGGCAAAAGGAAAGGAAAAGATTTTGAGGGGTGGACGTGTCATCCACCATTTGCCAAGAAAGAGGTCCCCATCCTCAATGGAAATTTTGTCACATTGGAGCAAGGGACCGGGTGTGTTCACATTGCTCCCGGACATGGGATGGACGACTATCTTGTAGTTCTAAAATATAACAAATCCCCTTATGTCGAAATACTTCCAGATCGGACGCCTTTAGAGATCCTGGTGCCGGTCAATGATGCCGGGCGGTTTACGGATGAATTCCCTGAGTTTGCCGGTCAACCCGTTTTGGAAGCGAATCCCGGGATCGTAGAAGTCTTAAAAACCAAGGGCTTGTTGGTTGGCGAAAAAAAGCTTGAGCATTCTTATCCGCATTGTTGGCGCTGTAAGCAACCGGTCATCTTCCGGGCTACCCGCCAATGGTTCGTATCCATGGAGGTAGCCGATCTTCGTCAGAAAGCCTTGAAAGAAATTGATAAAGTTCAATGGATCCCGGAGCGGGGGCGAGATCGTATTTATGGCATGATTGTGAACCGTCCGGATTGGTGCTTATCTCGGCAACGCATGTGGGGGACGCCCATTCCCGTCTTTTCGTGCGAAAGTTGTTCGACCCCGCTTGCTGATCATCATGTGATCGAGCATATCAGTGTTCAAATGGAGGAAAGTGGGGCGGACATTTGGTTTAGTCGATCCGCCGAGGAATTACTTCCCCATGGAACCACATGTGTGCAATGCGGCCGCGGGTCGTTTAAAAAAGAACATGATATTTTAGATGTCTGGTTTGAATCGGGCGTGAGTCATGCTGCCGTGTTGAGGCCTCGGGGTGAAACCTGGTATCCCGCGGACTTATATCTTGAAGGGTCCGATCAACACCGGGGGTGGTTCCACAGTTCGCTCTTGACGTCCGTGACGACGGAGGAACAAGCGCCCTATCAGGCCGTGCTCACGCATGGGTTTGTTTTGGATGGGGAAGGCAAGAAAATGTCGAAATCGGCAGGCAATGTCGTGACCCCACAAGAAATCATCAAAGAATCTGGTGCCGAAATTCTGCGACTATGGGTGGCCTCGCAGGATTATCAGGAAGATCTGCGTATCTCAAAAGAGATTTTAAAACAATTGACGGATGCGTATCGTAAGGTGCGAAATACCTGCCGGTTCCTCCTGAGTAACTTGTATGATTTTGAGCCGGGCGTACATTCCGTGCCCCATGCCGATTTGCCGGAACTGGATCAATGGGCGCTCTGGCGGCTCGGGCAATTGATCGACAACGTGAAAAAGGGATATGCACAATTTCAATTTCGACAGGTTGTGCATGAATGGGATTATTTTTGTTCCACCGATATGAGTGCGACCTACCTGGATATCTTGAAGGACCGGTTATATACCTTTCCGGCGAACTCGCCTCTTCGGCGTGGATCTCAAGCGGTCTTGTATGAAATTGTGTCAGCCTTAGCCAGGCTCATGGCGCCTATCCTGAGCTTTACGGCTGAAGAAATCTGGCAGGTTCTTCCGGAATCCACGAAAGAAGGATCTAAGCCGGTTAGTGTGCATTTGGCTGATTTTCCGGAATCCCCCACCGTCTTTCAAGACCCTCAGCTCCACTCGACATGGGCCTACTTGTTCCAGGTTCGGGGTAAGGTGCAATTCGCCTTAGAGAAGTCGAGACGGGACAAGGTGATTGGTTCTTCACTGGATGCCACCGTGATCTTGCATGCAACTGAACCCAATTCTTCGTTACTCAAAGGGTATCTCAACGATTTGCCGGCACTGTTTATCGTCTCGTGCGTGAAGGTGGAAAAGGTTGCGACCCTGCCTGGGGCCGGATTGGTAGAGGCCAGCCTTGGTTTGGCGATTGAGGTTGTCAAAGCCGAAGGCACCAAATGTGATCGGTGTTGGAATATTCGCCAGGATGTGGGTTCACAGGCTCAACATCCAACCCTCTGCGGGCGATGCGTGGAGGCGTTGGGGTGAGCGGGGGCATTCATCGGTTTGTGTTGTTAGGCCTTGTCGTCGCGTCCATCATAAGCCTTGACCAGGTCACCAAGTATTATATTGCCAGTTCGATGTATCTTCATGAATCCATCCCCATTATTCCGGGATATTTTTCTTTGACCTACATCAGAAATCCCGGCGCCGCATTTGGGATCATGGGCACGACCAGCAGCGGGTTTAGGCTCATTTTCTTTTTCCTGACTTCCCTCTTTGCTATGGGATTATTAATCACCATCTTCTTACGGCTGGAACCCCACGATTGGTGGGGGCAAATGACCATTGCGTCTATTTTTGGGGGTGCGATCGGAAATTTTATCGATCGCCTGCAATATGGAGAAGTCATCGATTTTTTAGATTTCTATATCAATGGCTACCATTGGCCCGCTTTCAATGTGGCCGATTCGGCGATTAGCGTGGGGGTGTGCTCTCTTCTCCTGCTGTTTGCTTTTGAAAAGCGGAAACCCAACTTGACCCCTCAAGAAAATCCCCCTCTCTAATCTTCCGTAGTATCTTCACTTGGGAGTCACGTGAGTACCCCTTTATTTTGCTCTCATCATATGATGTGCCTGTGCGAGTATGGAGGGTGAAGATGTGTTCGAGCACTGCCTGTTTCCGGCCGAACGGGGTTGGCCTGTATATTTTTTGTATAGTGTTGTTGCTCGGTGTTTCAGCAAGTTTCGGTGAAGGATTGCAGCGACCGGTTAATACCTGCCCCTCTGAGGGGAAGCCCATTCACATTCATGTGCATGGAATCAAAAATGCTTCAGGATCCATTAAAGCAGTCCTGTATGGACCTGACCCCAAGAGTTTTTTAGTCAAGGGAGCCAGGGCAGATAAAGAACGGGAACCTGCCCAGAAAGGTTCTATGACTCTGTGTTTGGCGGCACCGATGGAAGGCAAATATGCCGTGGTTGTCTATCACGATGAAAACGACAATCATAAATTTGACCGGAATGTGATTGGCTTGCCTACCGAGGGGTTTGGCGTGTCGAAAAATCCCTCATTATTTTTAGCCGCCCCGAATTTTGAAGAATCCTCGTTCGAGGTGAATGGGGAGGTGACCCATGTGGATGTTGACATGAAATATTAGTGAAATGCCAAAATTCTGAGTGGGAGCGGGCTGTAACGTCGAGGTCGGTATTTCTCGGAACACACTTCTTTGCACCTCGTGAAGTTCATCCAAGATAAGGAAGTCAGAGAAAGAATGGCTCACTTATCAAAAGAATCGTTGCATTTTTCTCTGTAGGGCAGTTTGCTTTACTCGTCCCAGCTAAAAGTTGGTTTCATAGTCTATCATGAGGCATTTGGCGGTTTAGTCGGCAATCTGATCCTTTCCACTGGCCAGTTTTGTGCAACCTGCAAATTGCTCAAACCGTATTCGGGCGCATGGTTTGAGTCTCCAACGATTTTTCACATGACCCAACAAGCCACTCCTATGAATTTCTTCTTGAAATTTAAACCGTTAATGTTCATGACGAGTGTATATTCGCCAACATTTTTCAGACGGGAGTGTGCTGGAATCGAAGCTTCGGTGATGCTATTTGCTCATCAATAAAATGGCCTTTGTTGTGTTTGCCAGTTTTCCTGAAAAAGTGGCATAGGTTTTCGTGGATAGCCTGTTTTTTTCTTTTTGATGGGCGAGGAGGGCCGAATGCGTGATTTGGCGAGATGTTCCATGAAGGAATGGTACATGGACCAAGGTCGGGAGGGTGGATGGAAGTGATGAAAAAATGGAGAAGTTTTTTTAAGTTAATCATGATGAATGTTTTGGTTCTTTTGATTGTCGTCCTCTCTGTGAATCTCCTTGCTTCCATCTATTTGGATGGGCGCGCTCTATGGAAAAAAATCTTTGTCCCCATAAAGGAGAAGGCCTATACCAAAAGCCTCCCTGACCAAGACTATGCCTATCTTATTTATCGAGAGAAAGAACAACTCGAAACTCAATATGTGCCCTATGTGGCCTGGGCCCGGAAACCGTTTTCTGGAAGAACTATTACGATCAATAGTGAGGGGGACCGTACGCATCTTTCCGCAATAGATCAACCCATCAAGCATGTTCGTTTTTTTGGCGGATCGACAATGTGGGGAACCGGTGTCGATGATCAGAATACCATCCCCGCGCATTTTAATGAATTTCATCAAAACTATCGGGTGTACAATCATGGTCAATCAGGTTTTGTGAGCAGGCAGGAGTTGGCCCGCTTGATAAATTTGGTCAACCAAAAAGTTCCGATGGATGTGGTGGTCTTTTATGATGGCTGCAATGATTCACATAGTGTCTGTGAAGGGATAGGTCCTATCAATAGCCATCGTGAAGCCGCCAAGATGGCACAAAAGTTAGAGCATCATTGGCAGGTCCCAGATGCTTTAACCGGGTCCATTCGAACGGTAATCCAGAAGGTCCTAAAAGGGGGAAAAGAGCCGGTCTATAAATGTCTCGAAGATCCGGCTTATGCGAAGCTGGTGGCATCTACCATGGTAAATAATTGGAAAATTGCTAAATTGATTGCTGAGTTAGGAGGTGCCGAATTCCATGCCATTCTGCAGCCCGTTGCTCCCCTCGGCCATCCCAATATTGAGTATCTGCCTGCTAGGGGGAACAAAACTCCTTTTCATGTTATCTATCCCCTTATCCAGGAAATTAAAGAGAAAGAACACCTTGATTGGATTCATGATTTCACCGATGCGTTTGATGTGAAAGAGTATATCTATATCGATAGTTGCCATGTGAATAGTCGGGGGAACCAGATTGTTGCAGAAAGGCTGAGTGAAGTGCTGCAGCAGCATGAATATTCGAAGACACTGAATTCCAGTCCTCGCAGCATTCCTCCTTTATTCACCAGATAGAAGTCTGTTATAAAGCCACAACTCCCTGAATTTACCTTGAAAGTGATCAGAATACACAGGGGAAAAATATCCTTTCCTAGCGTTTTCGCAAAACCATAATAGTTTTCTCACAAAGTAATGAAGGAATCATTGAATTTATTTGCATCCGCGCTTAGTTCTTGATGATGGCCTTTATTATAATAGTTTGACCTGTTTCCTATCCCTTGAAAGACGACTGCACGCTTTCGATGTATGCGACGCGAGAGGAGTAGTTTGAGTAGGAGCGGAAAGGGAAGCGGGTAGGAATGCCATGATGAATCCAACAAGTTTTTCTTTAATTATCTTTGGAGTATTGCTGAACGCCGCCGCCCAGCTTCTTTTGAAAGCGGGAGTGGGTAGCGTTGGAGTCATTGCGTTGGATTTTGGCAGCATTTTCTCGGCGGGTTCACGCCTGGGAATGCATCCCTTCATTCTCGGCGGCCTCACATGTTATGTCGTCAGTGTCATGATTTGGATCCTTGCTCTGTCCCGGGTGGAGGTGAGTGTGGCCTACCCGATGTTGTCATTGGGCTACATCGTCAATGCTCTCGCAGCTTCGGCCCTGTTTGGTGAGCAGTTGACGCCGACAAAGCTCGTCGGCATCGGGATCATTTGTTTCGGTGTGTTCGTGCTCGCCAGGAATTGAATCTGACCCGACACTGCCGTTCTCCGTCCCTCCCTCGATAAGAAAATCGTCTAGACGGTCAATGAGGAACTTTTTCCGATTGGGCCTCCTTGGTCTGCAGGTGCTTGCCTTTGTGAAGGTGCGCAATAGCTCCCTCAGGGGTAACAGCATGGTCGACAGGTGCACAACCCTGGTGGCTCGCTGCAAGGCATGCTTGAAATTCCTCATAAGGAATATCGGTCAACAAGCTCACGAAAAATAGCGTCTTTGACCGAAAGGAGTTCCAGGAAAAGTCTGGGAGCCTGAGGTGGTTTTTGGGTTCCAGGATCCGATTCTTCGAATCTGCATGGTGCCTGTGCAGTCGCCAGAATTTGACCGGGGAGCGAAGAAATGGTCACAAAAAGTCCCCTGAATATTTTCCATAATTCTACCTGTGCCTGAGGCCATCCGGCTTCTTTTGCCTCAGCCGTCACTCCCGGTCGCAACAGGCGCAATCCTGGCAACGGGCCTACCGCCACCCTGGAGGCAGAGCGAAGACTTCAGAGTGGGACAGGATGGGCTTGGCGGAAAAACCGGGTGTCGACTCGGATGAACTTGATGGAATGCCGAAGGGGCAGTGGTCCCACCGTCTTGTTGAAAAGTAAGCAACCCACCCACCCACCGATATCCTCCTATGGCTTGGTCGCAACCAGGCGTGCGACATCAGACGCAGATCGGCTAATGCAATATGCTGGTTGATTCCGGGATTTTCGAATGAAAATTTTGGCCAAATTGAGGTATGCTTTCCATATATTGTGCCAAGATGGATATCCGGGGTAGCCGAAATCAGGCAAGGTGTTCAGCCATAAGGGGTCTGTTGAAAAAAGCCGCCAGCGGCGTTCTCGCCATTTTTCCGTGCTCACGTACTCAGCGTAGGCTCCGCGCGTAAAAACGGCTGCGGCCTTGCTGGACGGACCCTTCGGGAAGACTCAGGGCATGCTTTTTTGAACCGACCCGGAGCCTTTGATGAGTAATCTAATCCTGGGCAAATTTGTCTTTGTTAATCTTAATTATTCAACACTCCCATAAGACATATCAGGTGACATGAAAATTCTCGTAATTGAAGACGACCAAGAAACAGCCTTATACATCGCCAACGGTCTCACCGAAGAGGGGTATGTTGTCGACATTAGAGCCGACGGCCAAGAGGGATTAATGCAAGCCATGGATGAGACCTATGAGGTGTTGATCGTTGACCGGATGGTACCCGGCCTCGACGGGCTCAGTCTTGTGAGAAAACTTCGTACCGCGAAGGTGAAGACTCCTGTGCTCTTTCTCAGTGCTCTCGGTGAGATTGGACAGCGGGTTGAAGGTCTCGAAGCCGGAGGAGACGACTATTTGTCTAAACCTTTTGCCTTTTTGGAATTGAAGGCTCGGATTGAGGCTCTCCGTCGACGTTCTCCCCTTCAAACGGTTGATGCACGGTTGCGCATCGGTGATCTTGAAATGGACCTCATTACACGGAAGGTGAGACGGGGGGAGGTGCCGATTGATCTTCAGCCTCGTGAATTCCGTCTCCTCGAAGTTCTGATGCGGAATGCAGGTCGTGTCGTCACCCGGACGATGCTTCTTGAGCAGGTCTGGGAATTTTATTTTGATCCTCGCACCAGCGTGGTCGAGACCCATATCAGCCGCTTGAGAACGAAGATCAACAAGGGCTTCAGGCATCATTTGATTCATACCGTGCGTGGCGTGGGGTACCGTTTGGATCCGGATGCGTAACCTTTTTCGTACCGCAAGTTTCCGATTGACCATTCTCACGGCGGCCCTCTTCCTGGTCTTCGTGATCGTGACATTCGCGATTTATTATTGGATAGCGGTGAGCTACGTCTACCAGCGTATAGACGAGGAGATGGTCTGGAAGATCCAGACGTTAACCCAGGAGTATCAGTCGGGATCCTTCGATCCTTCTGATCCTGATCTGGTGGAGCCGGGTACCTACCTTCTGTGGCAAGACGCGAGTGGCCGATTCATTGCGAAGAATCTTCCGAAAGAGCCGGATGTCCAACGGTGGTTATTCCAACTCCCGCCAGAGTCCATCCCAATGAACAATGCCAGCAAGTCCTTCCGCGCGAAAGCCGTTTCATTACCGGATGGTTCACGCATGGTCGTGGCTTCCGATTTACATGACATTCATGTGGTCAATGAGTTCTTTGGTGAGGTCTTTGTTTGGATATTCGTGTCGGTTGTTATATTGAGCAGTGGATGTGGAGTTTTAGTCAGCACCCTGACTCTTCGCCGTGTGGGAGAAATCAATCTTTTAGCGAAAGACATCATGAACGGGCACCTGGATCGTCGGATTCCCCTCAGGGGGACGAACGATGAATTTGATCGATTGAGCACGAACCTGAATCTTATGTTGGATCAGATTGAGAAACTGATGGAGCAGGTCCGTCAGGTCTCGATAGATATGGCTCACGACTTGAGAACGCCACTGACACGCCTGCGACAAAGATTGGAAGGAGCTCGCAGGCAGGCGAGGTGTATGGAGGATTATGAAAATGCCATCGACAAAGCCCTCATCCAAAATGACGAAATTTTAGAGACCTTTAGCGCTCTATTGAGAATTGCGTATGTGGGATCGGGGGTTGATCGACGGAGGTTCGAGGACGTCTCCCTGACCGACATCCTCGAAACGATAAAGGAGACCTATGAGCCGATTGTCGACGAGCGCAAGCAATCCCTGTTCAGTACCATCGAGTCCGGACTGGTAGTCCGAGCCGATAAAAAATTGCTCACCCAAATGATCGTTAACCTGCTGGAAAATGCTATCCGCCATTCCCCGGCGGAAACCCACATTTCAATTATTGCGTCTCACGCAAAGGGGGGCCTGATGGTGGCAATCGCAGACACGGGTCCGGGAGTCCCCGAATCGGAACAGCGCAGGATTTTTGAACCCTTTTATCGAATGGAAGCAAGCCGAAGCACATCGGGTAGCGGACTCGGTCTTAGCGTCGTTGCTGCGATTGCGGACCTTCATGGTATCACCATTAATCTTTCCGATAACCACCCGGGCCTGCGCGTGACTCTGATCTTCCCCAATATCCCTATTCGTACGCTATAATTCTTACCGTTTGGTAATAAACTGAATTAGATGCGGTAACAATGCTCAGCTTTTGGCTATACTCTTTTCTGTCCGCATGGATAGGGGTACGCCATTTTGGCGTATGGCTAAATGCTGCAGTCCAGCTCCTTTGAACCTGGGAGTTGGTCGCGTCGGATGAATTACGTTGAAGTTTGGCAGCATTTTGTGGGGGCACGCCTGGGAGTGGATCCCCTCATCGTAGGCGGCTTTATATGATATACGAACATTATGGTGAGAAGCTGACGCTGGTCAAATTCGTCGGCATCGGGATCATTGGTTTGGGTGTGTTCGTTCTCGCAAGGAATTGAAATGGAATCGACATTACCGTTCACCCGTCCTTCCCTTGATGAGGAAACCGTCCAGGCGGTCAGTGAGGTGCTTCACTCAGGCTGGATCACCAGTGGTCCGAAGGTGCTGGCTTTTGAGGAGGCGCTTAGTACGTACCTCGGTGGAAACCGGATGGTACGGGCATTGAATTCCGGCACCAGCGCGCTGGAACTGGCGCTTTCCCTCTGTCATATTGGTCCCGGTGATGAGGTGATCGTGCCCGCGATAAGTTTTGCCTGTAGCGCGAATGTCATTCTGCGTGCCGGCGCACGGCCGGTGTTTGTAGATGTCGATTTGACCAGTCGAAATCTCAAGCTCGATCAGGTTGCGACGGTGATCACAAAATGCACTAAAGCCATCATGCCAGTGCATTTTGCGGGGTTGCCGGTTGATATGGATGCTCTCTATCGTTTGGCCGGTCAGCATCACCTGCGTGTCATCGAGGATGCGGCTCATGCTATTGGGAGCGGGTGGGGAGGTCGCAAGATTGGCGGGTTTGGTGACCTTGTGTGTTTTAGTTTCCATCCCAACAAAAACATCACCACGATAGAGGGTGGTGCACTCTCTGTCGGTGATCCTGAACTTGTCCCGGAGCTTGAAAGACTTCGATTCCACGGTATCGCACGCGATGCTCAAGGCTCCATTGATGTGGTCGTCGCCGGTGGAAAATACAATTTATCAGACGTATCTGCTTGCATCGGCTTACACCAACTCCGGCATCTGGATGAATTTGTGGCCAGGCGGGCGGAGCTGGTCGGCCGTTATTTCACCTTGCTCGGCGATCGCTCCGGGCTCGTACTCCCGGCACGAGGGGATCAAGGTCATAGCTGGAACATGTTCACCGTATTGATCCCGTTTGCAGAACTTGGCATAGAGCGGAGTGCTTTTCAGCAAGCGATGGCAGCTCGTGGTATCAGCATAGGTATTCACTACCCCGCCATTCCAGGATTCAGTCTGTATCAAAGTTTTGGGTACCGGGTCACCGAATTCCCTAATGCCCAGCGCATCGGGCGCGAGACCGTGACCCTTCCACTGTTCCCTGCCATGACTCAGGCAGATGTGGAAAGAGTGTGTTCTGCGCTTATTGAAGTGTTGGATTCAAGATCATAAAGAAGGCTGTCAAATCGCTCGTATAAGCATGCATCACGCTTCCCCTATGGAGCATTCTCACCTCATTTCCCTATATTTTCTGTCATGGGGAACGCCGGTCTTATGAGGTGAGAGAGCAGTTTTGGGTGAGCAGCGCGTTGCGTTCCTCACAAAATCCGATGCTGCAACTATCCACTGTACTGTGAGTAAATCAACCCTGCCGAATTTTTGGAAACATCCTGGAGAAAATGTGGGAGGCATGGTTTATGCTGTGGATGATGGAATTACGTCAACAGGAAAAAGAATGAGCCCGGCAGTGTATTGTAAAGAGCATTAGCAAGAGAAGTGTGCGACTTCGCTATGAGCGGCCTGTTCAATTTTTATCATTAATGAGCCTCGTTGCCTTGTCGGCTGTCACAGGTGAATTGGTAGGAATTCGATGACAGGGGTCCCTAGATTACCACTTCGCAAGGTTTGGGCATTTTGTATAAGTGAGGATATCCCGCCGTTTATGTTGCAATCTATTTTTTCCTGCTGCCGCCGACATGGTTGAACCTGAACTCACCGTGATCATTCCGGTGTATAACGAAGAGGCCATTTTGCCGGCCTTGTTTTCCAGTCTGTATACCGCATTGGATACGTTGGGACGAAGTTATGAATGTCTATTCATCGACGATGGCAGCACGGATCGCTCTGCGGCCTTGTTGCGTGAGCAATTCAGCAAACGTCCGGCCCATACGCGTATCATTTTGTTCAACGGCAACTTCGGTCAACATGCGGCGATTCTAGCGGGGTTTGATTATATGCATGGTCTGCGGGCGGTCACGATCGACGCCGATCTGCAAAATCCGCCGGAAGAGATTGCCAAGCTTGTTCGTAAGATGGATGAAGGCTACGATTATGTCGGATCCATTCGCATCAAGCGCCAGGATAGTTGGTGGCGTCGAATCGCATCACGTTGCATCAATAAGCTGCGCGAAGGAACGACCAAGATTCGGATGACAGATCAAGGCTGCATGCTACGAGCCTATGATCGTTCCATCGTTCAAGCCATTAAACGGTCTCAGGAGATCAACACGTTTATTCCTGCCCTTGCCTACCTGTATGCCAGGAACCCCACGGAAATCGAAGTCGCCCATCGCGAACGTCAAGCGGGCGAGTCGAAGTATTCGTTGTATAAGCTCATGCGTATCAACTTCGACCTGTTAACAGGATTTTCGCTGGCTCCGTTGCAAGTATTTTCAACCGTCGGGATGGTGATCGCCATGTTGTCCGGTTTGCTTGTGGCGATCCTCCTGCTGCGGCGGCTGTTCGTTGGACCGGAAGTTGAAGGGGTATTTACCCTCTTTGGGATTCTGTTCTTTCTTATCGGGGTCGTGCTGTTCGGGATCGGGATGCTAGGTGAATACGTCGGGCGTATCTACCAACAGGTGCAGAACCGTCCTCGCTATATTGTGCATGCCACACTGGAGAATCCTGCTCCAGGTGAAGCGATGAGAAAATGACCAGAGCGGTTGTCTTTGCCTATCATAATGTGGGTGTGCGCTGCTTGTCCGTTCTCCTGGCGGGTCACGTCGAGGTCCCGTTGGTGGTCACCCATGACGATTCCGCCGATGAAAACATCTGGTTTGATAGCGTAGCGGCACTGGCTGAAGAGCATTCAATTCCGTTCGTGACCCCGGATGATCCTAACCGGCCGGATGTGATCGAACGGATACGCAACCTTGCTCCCGAATTCATCTTTTCCTTTTATTACCGCCGGATGCTGGGGGCCGAGTTGCTGGCATGTGCGTCACGTGGTGCCTTGAATATGCACGGGTCGTTGCTGCCAAAATATCGTGGACGCGCGCCGGTGAACTGGGCGGTGCTCAAAGGCGAAACGCAAACGGGCGCGAGTCTCCATTATATGGAAATCAAGCCGGATGCCGGCGCGCTGGTTGATCAGCAAGCCGTTCCCATTCTGCCGGACGACATTGCGTTGGACGTCTTCAACAAGGTGACCTGGGCCGCTGAGCTTGTTCTGTACCGCAGCTTACCGTTGTTGATCACGGGGCAAGCGCCGGGTCAGCCGCTGAACCTTAAGGAGGGATCCTATTTTGGTGGACGTCGGCCGGAGGATGGGGTTATCGATTGGCGGGAAAATGCAGAGACGATTCATAACTTGATCAGATCGGTTGCCCCTCCCTACCCAGGAGCCTTCAGTCGACTGGATTCTTTACCCATGCGGATCCTGAGAAGTCATCTTGATCGGGAACCGGCCCGGCATCCTGACCGTGCGCCCTGCTTCTACTGGGAGAGAGGGCGTTGCTACGCTGATTGCAGCGATGGACGTCGTCTTCATATCGGCAAGTTTGAGGTGGAGGGTCAAAGTATGACCCCTGAGGCGTTCCATACCCGTTACGGGGAACAGATAAAGGATTTAGGTCAACCAAGATGAAAAAAGTTTTAATTCTCGGCGTCAATGGCTTTATCGGGCATCATCTGAGTAAGCGTATCCTGGAGACCACCGATTGGGAACTCTATGGAATGGATATGCAAGCCGATCGCCTGGCTGATTTGCTGCCAAATTCAAAATTTCATTTTTTTGAGGGGGATATCACGATCAACAAGGAATGGGTGGAATACCATATACGCAAATGCGACGTGGTGCTTCCGTTGGTCGCCATTGCGACTCCGGCCACGTATGTGAAGGAACCGCTCAGGGTCTTTTCGCTGGATTTCGAAGCCAACCTCGCGATTATTCGCCAGTGTGTCCAACACAAAAAGCGGATTATTTTCCCCTCAACCTCTGAAGTCTATGGAATGTGTGAGGATAAGGAATTTGATCCCGAGACTTCAAATCTGGTGCTCGGTCCGATCCACAAACAACGCTGGATCTACTCGTGCTCGAAACAAATGCTGGACCGGGTCATCTGGGCCTACGGAGTAGAATGTGCGCTGGATTTCACGCTGATCCGTCCCTTCAACTGGATTGGTCCAGGACTTGATAGTTTATATACAGCCAAGGAGGGCAGTTCCCGGGTGATGACGCAATTCTTGGGACACATTGTGCGGGGGGAGAATATTTCGCTCGTGGATGGGGGCAGGCAAAGGAGGACCTTCACCTATGTGGACGATGGCGTCGATGCGCTGATGGCAATTATCGAAAATCCGAATCAGATCGCTAGCGGTCAAATCTATAATATCGGAAATCCGGCCAATCAATACTCCGTACGTGAGCTCGGAGAGATGATGGTGGCCCTAGCCTTGGAGTATCCTGAGTATGCGGAAACGGCTTCAAAGGTACAGTTCATGGATGTCAGTTCAAGTACCTACTACGGCGAGGGCTACCAGGACGTTCAACACCGCGTGCCTGCCATTGTTAATACATGCCGTGACCTGAATTGGTCCCCCAGGACGACGATGGATCAGATGTTGCGGCTCATCTTTAATTCCTATCGCAGCGAAATTGCACAGGCCAGGGCGTTGTTGGAATAACGCCCCATGCGCCTCGCCCTCAAAGTCGATGTTGACACCCTTCGAGGCACGGTAGAAGGTGTGCCTGACCTGCTGCGTATGTTGGGCCGTCATGGCGTCAATGCGACTTTTCTGTTCAGCCTTGGGCCTGATCATACAGGCCGTGCCCTGCGCCGGATCTTTCGGCCCGGATTTCTCAAAAAAGTGATGCGCACCTCAGTCGGGGCCAATTACGGGCTTAAGACGTTGTGTTATGGCACGCTGCTTCCTGGGCCGGACATTGGGCGAAAGACGGCCCCTATCATGCGTGAGGTGCGCGACGCAGGCTTTGACGTCGGGATTCATTGCTATGATCACATTCGCTGGCAGGACTACGTTGCAACCAGGGGAGAAAGGTGGACCCGGCATGAGATGACCATGGCGGCCGAACGGTTCATAGAGATTTTTGGCGTCTCTGCGCGCACGCACGGTGCGGCCGGCTGGCAGATGAACGAACATGCTTTTCGCATGGAGGAAGAGTTGAAATTTGCCTATTGCAGCGATACCAGAGGTACGCACCCGTTTCTTCCTCTTGTAGCCGGTAAACCCCTCGCGTGCCCACAGTTACCGACGACATTGCCCACACTCGATGAGCTGATCGGAGTCGATGGAATTACCGAAGAGAATGTGGTGGGTGAAATCCTGAGACGGAGTGAACAATCAGGTCCTTGCGGACATGTATACACGCTGCATGCAGAGCTGGAGGGCATGCGATTTATGCCGGTGTTCGAAGCGCTGCTTTCTGGGTGGAAAGAACGTGGGTATAAGATCAATTCCATGGAAGAGCTTTCTCGTTCCCTCGATGTCTCCTCGTTACCTGTGCATCGCGTCATCTCTCACGAGATAGAAGGACGCACCGGGATGTTAGCGCTTCAAGGAGAGGAAGCCAGCTTCCCACGGTTGAGGGCTGTGGGACCACAGAACCCACAGAACCCACAGAACCCACAGGGCATTTAAAAAGTCCTTCCCCCTGTACCCTTAAATACCTTACTGCGGCTTGGCAGCTCTAATGAGTTAGTGCGGTTCCGGCAAAAAATCGTAGAGCACGTAGCGACCCTCCGCCATCTCCCAAACCTTAATCTCTCTAAGCGTGGCAGCAAGATCATCGGAAAGGGGCGAGGGGGGGTACTTGCCGAGTAGTAAGAGTCCCATCGGATTCTCCTGCACATAACGACTCACGTCTTCCGGTGATTGCAGGTTTTGCGCAATAAGACCGGTGTAAAATGGCAGAGCTCCCCGCATCTCTTCATGTAGCTTGTAGCCCGCCAGTCGTGGGGGTAGGGCATCCATGGCTGTGAGATCGACGGTAATAGGACGCAAGAACCGTCCACTTCCCAGAGCCGGCCAAGCAAGCAGATTGATCATGAGCATGATCGTAAACATCAATCCGGCAAAGGCCGGGATGGCCCGAGCCTTTGTGCGCCATGAATTGGCGAAAGAGAATACGACAGTCGACCAGTGTTGCAAAGTTTCAGGGAGACTGGCCAAGGCAAACTTGCGGTTAGTACGGGGACTAAGGAAGCCAAGAGGGGCCAGGAGAAGAGCAAACACGCGAATGATGAGTGCTGTCAGAGCAGGAAGGATGGCTGACACTGTCCCGAGGAGGTTGGTCGTCACCCGTGAGATCCGTGAAGGTGTATCATGCATAGCCATCGAGGCAGCCCAGGCCCCAATAAAGACGGCAAGAGGTGCAAGCAGCGGCATCAGGTATACCTCCCGTTTGGTACCGGGAAGGCTCAGCAACAAGAGTCCTAGAGGGAAAACGATGGAAATGAAGCGCAGACCTGAATAGTTCAGATCCTGCTGGGGCATTTTGTCCCGAAATGCCCAGTAATAGGCTGCAGGAAGCGTAAGGAGCCATGGTCCTATTTGATTGAACAGCTTGGGAAAGTAGTACCAGAAAGGTTTCACGTGGCCGCCTGTATACTGTTCAGGATCGGGGAAAATGCGATACAAGATGTTGTGCACAACAAATTCTTTAAACAGGACTTCCCCTTCGTAGAGGTAAAGCAGGATGGGCCAAATGAGACATCCTGTGATCAGAATGAGAATGCCGGGAAGGTGTGCCCAGGAACGTAAAAAGTCCCAGCGACCCCAAAATATGATTGCCAGAGCCAATGGGCTTCCGAGCAGGATGACGCCCACAGGTCCTTTGGTCAGGAATGCCAGGGCCCCTGCAAGATAAATGATGAAAACCAGGGCCGAGAAGGGTAAATGGGTAGGATGGCCATTCCGTGATTTTTCCCCGAACATGGCAAGCACAAACGCCCAATATCCAAGCAGGACAAACAACGAGAGCAGCGGGTCCACCATGGAACGATGCGCATGCCGAAAGAATCCCCACATGGTGCTCAAGACCAGGACTGTCATCACGCCGCTACCCGGGCCCGCAAGTCGCCGGCCAAGGTCGAAGGCAAGTAAGAGGGTTAAAAACCCCGCGATGGCACTGGGAAATCGTGCGACGCCGTCGGATACGCCAAAACCACGGAATGCGACCGAAATCAACCAGTAATATAAAGGGGGGTGCTCCATAAAAGCCTCCCCGCCTAAGGTGGGAACAAGGACGTTGCCACTCATGAGTATTTCCCGCCCGATCTCGCCGACTCGAATCTCGTCGGAGGCAATCAGCTCATGATCGAAAATACCTGTAAAGGAGATCATCAGGCTCAGCCCAATCGCGACAATGACACTCAGACGCTGTTTTGCGGCGCCATCGAAGAGAGATATGCGGGTTGAGAAGGGAGATGTGGTCACAGGATTTTCAACGTCATTTGATTCTCTGTCAGCTGGCTATTTTGCCTATTGGCTGGAAGCTTTACGGGGATATACTTCCTGGCCATGATGATGCTGTCTCACCAAATAGAAGCTTCGTGCGATAGGTTTCCGGTAACCATAGTGATTTGCTATGAGGAGCGGGCGCGATATGACGAGAAGCTTTCTTCCGCATAACCCGGAATTTATAAAGGGAGAAATACAAGACTTCGCGAGTGTGGTCCCTATTGAAAACCGGTTCTCATGTGGTTCTATCAATATCACGCCTCTTTTAACAGAGTCATGTGAAGAGAAATTAGGTTGCCGACATAAGCTGGAGGTACTTTTCCGCGATCCTGCCCACCTCGAATTCCGTAGCGCGGGCACGCAGCTGCTCCTGGCCAAGTGGACGGTCAAGGACTCCGAGAATAGCTTCGGCCAGCGCTTTGTCATCACCGACCGGTACCAATGGTCCAAAGGCTCCCTTTTGGAGAATCTCAGTAGGCCCGCTCGGGCAGTCTGTGCTGACAATCGGACATCCACATGCTAACGCTTCGATCAGGACGTTCGGACAACCTTCCCATGCTGACGAGAGCACAAATACCGAAGCTTTGGCCATAAAGGCGAAGGGATTGTCGACAAATCCGGGCATGGAAATATCTTGGGTGAGGGCCAAGGTTTCAGCCAGCTTTTCAAGCTCATCACGCATCCTTCCCTCCCCGAGGATCACCAGCCGGGCTGGGCGCACAGAACGCACTCGTCCAAAGGCCTTTATGAGACACGCGAAGTCCTTTTGTGGCACATGTCTCCCGACACCCAGGATGACCGGCAGAGTATCTGCCGGAAACCACGGATGGTCAACCGGGATGCGGGCTTTTTCCTGTACCTGGGTGAGGGCCACCGGATTGTAAATCGTCGTAATGCGATCACGTTGGATTCCCGTTAACGAGGACACATCTTCGGCGACGCCATCCGCCACGGTCGCGATTTCATCTGCCCATGGGTACACGCGTTGTAAGAGAGGAGCAAGGAAACGCCAACGCCACTTTTTGGATGTCTTGATGATGGGAGATAAGCTGGTTTGTTCGTTGATCACCACGCGAGTTCTGCCACCTGCAAGGCGCGCGGCTAACAAGGCGATGAGATTCGCAGGGGTTTTCGCCGTGAGCATCGTATCTGGTTTCTCACGCCGTAAATATTCAACCAGATCAGGAAGATATCCGATAGTTTTGGGAGGATGAGACGAGAGCAGGATTGGGAGGAGCATTGACCAGAAAGCTCCAACATCAGCTGACACGGCATGGAAGCATCCCCGCCATTTTGTGCCCCCCTTGAGCCCGATGACCTTAACCTTCGGGGAAATCCTGTCCAGGTAGGGCCCCGAGACCTGACATAAGATCAGGTCCACTCTGTGGTTGCGATCGGCAAAGGCCTCTGAGAGATAGACCATAGCCCTTGCCACGCCGCCCCCGGCAAGAGATGGTAGAAATATCGCAAGATGCTTACGGTCTGGTGGCTCATCTTCTCTCTTGATCGATGGACTCGGGAGTGGGGCGAAATCCGGGGAATTCGGCGTCATCATATGATTAAAAGTTGATTTGAGACCTAATTGAATAGATGCTGGGCTGATCGGGTGAGGACATGTTCTCGTATGGTATTGCCGAGGCTTTTGCGCAGAGGGGAGTGCACATAATATTTCAGAGCCTTCCACCCCATGCCGTTCCAGGCCGCCCAACAGGTCCGTATCCACTTTTCGCTGACTGCTTGTGCCATTGCAGGCTGCGAATACCGGTGTGTTTGCCGATTGGCTTCTTGAAGTTTCCGTAACCAATTTTCCGCCCATTGAAGGTAATCATCGTCCGGCGTGAATTGGGCTTTTCGCATGCGGGACAAGGTCAAATGCGGACCGAGATCCTCCTCGGTGAAAGGGACCCCCAAGACGTTGAGTTGATGGCGGATGATGGCCCGCTTTTTTTCATCACCCAGCTCTACTGTCTGACTGGTAATTTGATCGGCGTGTATACGGCCGTAGACCAGGCACTCAGGGAGGTTGGCGAGTTTATACTTTTGGGCCAGTCTCACGTGGAGGTCATAATCCTGACAGCGTGGGTAGTCATTTCGATATCCATATTCCTGCAAAATTTTAGTCCGGGCCATTATCGATCGGTTACTCAGGGAACATCGAAACAAAAGTTGAATGTCGACGTCCTCAGGTAAAATGGGCTGACGCTTGATCCGTTTTAATGGCCGGCCTTGTTCGTCCATCATGCGACACCAGCTTCCTACTTGTGCATAATCATGATGGGCATCCAGAAAGCTGACCTGTTTCTCCAGACGCGTTGGAAACGCCCGATCGTCGCTATCTAACATGGCGATAAATTCACCACGAGCCTGTTCAATGCCTTTATTGCGGGTCTTGGGAATCCCGAGATTGTGTTCATTCCTGATGATGCGCACACGAGGATCTTGATATGAACGCATGATTTCAATGGTGCGGTCTTTCGAGCCATCGTCTATGAGGAGTATTTCGAAATTGGTAAACGTTTGTGCCAAAATGCTTTCAATGGCGTCTCCAATATATTTTTCGCGGTTATACGCCGGGATAAATACGGTAACTTTTGGATTGTCAATCATCGTCGTCTGACCGGAAGGTTTCAGTGTTACCAGATGAGTTCGTAATTCATGCGCTATTGGAGCTAAAATCGGATAAGATGTTGACTCTTTTTTAAAAAAAGTTCATAACACATCTCCTGAAAGTTCACGTGCCGATGCGGGAATCGGAGCTTCTCAGGCAGGTGGTAGTCACGCATTCTTCTCTAGGGGTCTCAAATCATATCCGATGTATCCCCTGTTTTCCAAATTTTTGGTTTTTTGACACCACGAGTTGCACCCAAACACTCTTCAACACGATGTCTTTTCAATTACAGGTCAAACAACGATCGCCCTTTTTCTGGAAGCGAGCCCGATATTTTTTATCAAGGCTTTTCGGCGTCCGCTTGCAAAAGGATAAAAGCCTACATTTTGTGACAATCAATGGGCAGCAATTTAAGCGATTGGTTTTTTGTGATTCTTCCCTGGCTCTTGAAATTGAGCGGAATCTCGAGTGCTTCCGGGGGGAGGGGATCTTCCCGAATATGGTGATTCGTTATGAGCGGGAAATCTGGGTGGAGTTTGTTCAAGGGCGTCTCATCAAAGAGGTTGATGACTCACTCGTTGAAAAAGTGGCCATGTTTTATAGCCGTTTATATTCTGAAGCTTCCCGGTTGGTGGAAACGAATACGACCTTGTTCCCCGATCGCCTGGACCGGGATCTGTATTTTCTCAATCAGATTGGGATTCTTTCGAATGGATTGTTGGGGGAGCTGAGAAAATCCGTGGATGCCCTGCAGCCTACACACTGTTGGATCGGGTTCGATTATACCGACCCCGTCAAGAAAAACTTTGTGCTCAATCCCAAGACCCATTTGCTGTGTGCTGTCGATGTGGAAGGCCTCGTCAGTGAGTATCTCATAGGCATGGGTGCTGCCAAAGCCCTGGTGCGATGGCTGAATCCATTCAAAAACGAGTTTTTCCGATTGTTGGCGACCAAGGGCGCGCCCGATATTCAAGCCTATTATGGATTTATCGAATTGTGTTTTCTCGCTCAGTGGACGAAACGGGCATTTTTTGAAAGGGATTGGAAAGCCATAAAGCCAGACTATTTCGAAGGGTATCGGGGACTGTAGGAGTATCGGCAATGAGCGTTGGAACGTATGGAGAAAATTAGTAACCCTTAGGGCTTTTTCCAAAGACCCGCTGGATCCGGTCAGCCAGCGAGAGCCGATTGATGACGACAATGAACACCTTTCGCATGTGCCCTTCCGGGCATTGAACGGGGCGGACCCCATGCCAGGATTTATCCAATCGTTGAAATATCAGACTGAAATTCCCAATGGCGGTTGAAGCCAACGATTGCGGGAAATCTTCAAAGCTGGGAGCGCTTTTTCGGCTAAACCGCCCTTGATCGTCGAGAATAACGGTCTCGCCGCCCCAGGCAGGGTCCCAATCCTCTTTCGTGTTAAAGTAGAAAATGTGAGAACCAAGTTTATGTTTGGCATCACAATGTGGAGAAACAGAACATCCATTGGGGGTATAGTGCCAATGAAAATTCAATGCAAGGGACTTGACCCCAAATAATCGTTTTAAAAAATTCGAATAGGGCTTTCCCTGAAGTTCAGCTAGAAATTGATTCCAATGAGGAGAGAGAGGTAAGCCCGGGCCATACTCTAATGTGTAGCGATCATGGCTTTGCTGCCCGTGAGCCCGCTTGACCCCAAAACGCTTTTGAAACATGGAGACATTCGGGAGAGTCTCAACCAGGCCTTGATAGCCTGCCTCCGTCAGGAGATCCGGGGGATTCATCCACGGATAGGGCTTGGCTTCCTGAAAGAATTGGGCAGGAATAGCTTCCAGGGCGGGAAAGTTTAGGTACGTCATAACCACAAATAATCAATCAATAATGAACTTTAGGGGAGGCAATATTTTAACAACTTTTGAGTGCAATCCTTCAATCTCGGCTTCCACCGCATATAGGAGTAGCTGATAAGATTCCCGTTGGCGTCAAATTTACAAACCAAGGGTTCTCCGGTTCTCATCGTGATTTGCTTGATGCTGGCTTCATCGAGATGAAGGAGAAATTGTAGCAAACTTCGGATACTGTTGTTGTGTGCAACCAGCAGAATCGTTTTTCCCTCTTTCAGCAGGGGAGCAATGTCTTCCTCCCAGCAAGGAATAAGCCGGTGTTGGGTGTCCTGAAGGCTTTCTGCCAAAGGAAGGTCCTGAGAATTCAAATCTGCATATAAGGGATCCAGGCCTGGAAATCGAGGATCCTGAGGAGAAAGGGAAGGTGGAACCGCGGAAAAGTGGCGCTGCCATATCAGGACTTGTTTCGCACCGAACTGTGTTGATGCTTCCCACCAGGTCATTCCTTGGAGAGCGCCGTAATGACGTTCATTCAGCCGCCAACTCCTCCGCACCGGAACAGAGGGTAAATCCATGTTCTGCAGTATAATGGTTGCCGTTTCATGCGCTCGGCTTAATACCGATGAGAAACACAGGTCAAACATTATTCTTTTCCCCTTGAGGATTTGGGCTGCCCGCTGCGCTTCAATGACACCTTTTGGGCTTAATCCTATATCGGTCCAGCCTGTAAACCGTTTTTCGCGGTTCCATAGGCTTTCTCCGTGGCGTAAAAGAACGAGTGTTCCCATTTTGTTAAAAGGAAAGTTTGCGCCTTGATGTTTCGATTGACAGGTACTCGCTTCACAGAATTACAGGCAAAAGGCATTTAATATCCAATTGTCAGACACGATCTACAGAATACCATAGGTTTTCTCGAGAATGAATAAGGATTTTCAAATTGGGGCATGCTGTGGCACGGGGGCTCACGGGAATGATTGACAGAACCCGTATTTTCAGGAATCATGAAACGCTTTGCCAAGATGTCCATTTGCATGGATCGTTCATGGCATCCACATGGAAGACCAATGAAGATTAGGCTGAACGGGCAATTTTTCCAATTTTCCGCATGGGATCGTACCGATGCCTCTATCCTCTGAAACCTCGGAAATGGTCAAGCAGCCCATTCGTCAGAATCGGCTGCATAAGGTACTGCATAAAAATCTGAGAATTCCCCCGTGGGTGATTCGGCCATTTTATCGCGCCCTGAAAATCACCGGTAGCCCCATGCAATACCGTTTGCGAAAGCGATTGGCCGGAGAAATTATTGCGGTCCCGAAGCCCCGGATCACCATTTCAGACAGAGCCGGATACCGGCTGTTTGGGCCTGACGATATTGAAGGAACCGATCGCATTGTCAGGTATTGTGAAGCAGTGTATCAGCAATCACGAGCGGATTTTCCCCCGGAATATTTTCAAAAACATCCTCATAAGAAATTTCTGTTCCCGATTCTTGAAGGTGCCGAATTCTGCCGCCATCCGGAATTGCTCAGGTTTATGGTGTCCCGCCCTATTCTTGATGCCGCAGCCGCGTATCTGGGAACGGTACCGAAGTTAACCGGAGCCCGGCTTTGTTGGTCACCTGAAAATGAAACGGCTCGCTCCAGCCAGCTCTTCCACTTCGATTATGAAGATCTCAGACAGGTCAAAATATTTATGAATATCTTTGAAACGAAGGAGGACCAGGGGCCGCTGACCTTTCTTCCCGCCGATATATCCCATCAGGTGCAGAGAGCGATCGGGCGTGTGCTTGGTCGTGTGCAGGACGAACGAATTTATGAGGGAGGGGGAAGAAATCATGAGGTGAAGTTGATCGGACCGCCAGGCTCAGGGGCGTTCCTGGACACGTCCCGCTGTCTTCACTATGGGAGCCGGTGTAATCGACGAGATCGCGTGGTCCTGATCATCCAATTTCTTAATTGCTTTTCCGCGTTCCGACCCACGGCCCCATTCACTGTACCTTCCGACCTTCCTGGATTTAAGCCGGACCTTGTTCAGAGGCTGGCCTTAGGGATCCATTAATCCAATCAGTTTCCGTATGGCATATGGGCTTACATAAATGACAAGAGCACATCGGAATCTGAATTTTGATGATCAACCGTCGACGATGGGAAAATTGTTGAGATAATGGATTAGCTAACCACCTATGGGCCGACCCAGTTCATGCCAAGCACCTAGGGCAAACCTCCTCATTGTGGGGAGAATGAAATGGCCACGCGGACAAAGGATCCTGTTAGGAGACAATGGAGAATTTGGATACGTATGGAGTGGCCATCCCGGATAGTCTAAAATTTAGGCATATTGTATGACAAAGACTGCTCCCAACATTCTTACTTTAATTAGTCTTTTTCTCGGCAGCCTCCAGTATTGCGACTACTTCGCTATGTCCTCGTCGTTTAGCCACTGAAAATGCTGTATCTCCAACCTCTAGTCCTCCTTTTGCTAAATCTCCCCATGGATCCGAATTCATTTTGACCGAACTGTTTGCTCCGTGATTTAACAAAATTCTTACTATTTCAGAATTACCTCTAGCAGAAGCATCAATCAATGCAGTTATTCCATCATTGGCTTGATGATTTACATCTGCCCCAGCAGTTACCAACACCTGGACTGTTTGGACATTCCCACCCGCGACCGCGAACATAAGCGGACTAAATCCGTACTTTTCTTCAATTTCCTTAAGATCTGCACCAGCCCTTAGTAAATGCTTTACTAACTTAGGATCACATCCATTAGAGCCAGCAATCATTAGAGGATTTACCCAAATCTTTCCACTCTTATACTTCATTGAAAATGATGCCCGTTTATCTAGCAGGGAAGCTACAACTCTTTCATGACAATAATAGGTAGCAACGTGTAAAGGAGTTTCTCCCCGATTTCCTCGAGCATTAAGGTCTGCCCCTTTATCAAGGAGTAATTCAACCATGGCTTCTTGTCCACCTTTGGCAGCATAATGTAATGCAGTCCAGCCCCTATAATCGGTCTTAGCAATCTTTTCTCCATTATCGAGAATTTCTTTCACCGATAGTACATTTCCTCGATAAGCTTCAACGTGCAATTTAGAAGAACATCCAACTAGAAATAGCAAAGTTAAAAATATACCTGAAAACCAAATACTAAAATTTGTCCAAACTTTTGATCTCATTTTTGAAGTATGTTTTGGAAAACCGACCTCAATTAGTTTCATTATTGGGCCAATAATTAGGGTTGTCCAAGCCCGCAGCCGGATTCACCTTCAAATTCAATTGAACAATTTCCACCTTTGTTTCCAATCTTTTGCAGAGCTAAGCCTGTTAATCTTCCATTACTTAACACATCAAAACTCGATGCCCCTGAAACCGCTAAACTAGACACCCAAGGTGTTCTGGACAAAGACTGTACTGTTGATGGGGAAACTGTACCAGTTAAGGCATCAAGATTAATTGCTTGGCTTTCAGGAGATTGCCCAGGAAGGCCTTTTACTTCCCCAATGCCTAATTCGATACCCCCCAAATAATCTATAGTAGTAAAAGCCCCAGCCACCGCTGCACCGACAATTGCTCCATGAAAAGCACCATGCATAATATCATTTACACTTCCGGCACCTCCTGCGTATCCCACTGTAGAGCCTCCTGCTGCTCCGGCAATAGCGCCAGCGCCTATTCTGAGAGCAAAGACTTTACCAATTTTAACTCCTGGGAACCAATCGTATGAAAAGTTAAATTCCGCTGTGGTGCCCCCGTTTAATGCTCCCGCCGCTCCTCCCATGGCGGCACCAAATAACAAGCCCTTACTAATATCTCCCCCATTTTGAGCCGCACTATACGCGCCAAATCCTCCTGTAATCGCGGTACCAAAAGCCGCTCCATTTATAACGGCTGCTTGAGCACATGGTGCACAGGCTATACTTGCTGCGGCCGTGCCAATAATAATTTCTCCCGCCAAAACATACCGTCCGCTTTTCGACTGCGTTAATAATCCGGTCCCAAGAATGCCGGACTGAATAGGTGAGAGGAAAGGGACAGGAACTATACCAACCTGAATACCAAAGCTGAGTACAGTGAATCCCGGACTGCCTAGTGTGTTTTTCAATTTTCGGGTAGCCTTTTTAAAGGCGTTTGTGATGGATTTGATCCCGAATCGTCCCGTGGGATCATTAAAAAGAATGGGGTTGTTATTCCCATAGGTATATCGATTAAAATCTTGGTGGTTTCCTGGATTGGGTACCAGGGTGTCGGCTGAGATAAACCGGCCGAGAGTCGCGTCGTAGTACCGAGCTTCATAGAAGTAGAGGCCCGTGCTGTCATCCAATTCCTTGCCCGTATATTTGTAGGCCACGCTGGCCGTGCCCGTGTTCGTGAAGGGTTCGATAGCAATATCGTAAGAATGATAGATCTCATTTTAGAATAAAAAAGAGGCGACGGCTTATGGCTCAATCTTTACCATTGAATGTTCGTGTGTCACGTGAGGAAATTTACTCCGCGTTTGAACCATTCGTTCATCAACGTTTTCGCAGTAGCGATATTCGTTGGAAGCGTAGAGTGTTTCGATCTTGGCGGAAAAAATTTCTTGAATTTTGGCAACAGAAAATTTTCAAGCGTTTGAACACCTCTTTTGGGGGGCGGCAGTATAAAGTTAAAAACACATACGAGAACTTTTGGGGTTCTACCGAGACTGGCGCGCACCTGAGCACGATAGGCAAGGCTACTCCGTGTTTGTGGGGAGAGGATAGAATGTTAGCCAGAGGAATCGGGACAAAACGTGTACACCTTCTCTTGTTGAAACGGGCTCTTGAGGCCGTGCAACCCGAAAGCGTTCTTGAGGTTGGAAGTGGCTATGGCATTAATCTGTTTGTTCTATCCGGGTACTTCCCTGCAATACAATTCTCCGGTTTGGAATTGACCAGGCAGGGAGCCTTGGCAGCAAAAAAGATCGGAACGATGTCTTGTCTTTCTCAGGATATCGTCAATTTTGCCCCCGATAAAATTATAGACGTGAATGCAAATAGGCGCGTCAATTTTTATCAGGGAAGTGCCAAGAATCTGCCTTTTGCGGATAACAGTTTTGATGTGGTCTATACCGTGCTGGCCTTAGAAGCCATGGAAGAAATTCGCCATCAGGCTCTTCAGGAATTGGCCAGGGTTGCAAGGAAATATGTCATCATGATCGAACCTTTTTCTGATTTCAATGATAAAGGCATCCGGTACTTCTATCATACCAGCCACCAATATTTTCGTGGGAGAGTTGACGAATTGCGCCAGGATGGTCTCGAGCCCCATCTTGTGTATTCTGACATTCCCCACAAAATTCGCCTATGGCCGGCAATGGTCATTGCCAGTCCAATATCGTAATTCTAGGATCTTAAAGCCGATCGACTTCCGTATCGCATCTGTGCCTACATTATTGCCTAGGAGTACATCGGAACCTTAATTGTGATGGCACAATCTTCGTAGATAGAAAATTGTTTTGATAGCGGCTTAGCCTAACCTCTATGGGCCGAACTTCGGCACTGCCAAGCAAGGGCAAATCGCAGCATGATGGGGAGAATAAAAAGATCAGGCGCTTAAAAGAATCCATTAAGAAAGGGATTGCGAATTTGAATCGCCAGGACGGGCCATTCATCTTTGATCGCCTAAATTTTAAACATGTTGCATAACAAGATCTGGTCCCAAGCCTTTTACTTTGATTGGTCTTTTTCTCGGCTGCCTCCAGTATTCCGACCATTTTGTTATGTCCTCGTTGCGTAGCCTCTGATAACGCTGTATCTATTGGCCCAAGCCCCTTATTCAATGATCCGCCCAATTGGCCTATTTGTATTGTTGGGTCCGCACCAGATGCCAATAAAAGCTGGACGACATCTTTTTTCATTCCATGCGGCGACGATTAAAGCCGTCGTCCCATCATTGGCTTGATGGTTAACCTCTACCAGACAGAGCGGAACACTTTACTTGCTTGAGGATCCTAATATTTGCGGAAAACATAAGAGGACTATAGCTGCATCCTGTTTCGGTTTCATTGGGATCAGCACCGACATTGAGTAAGTATTTCAAAATTGTAGAATCACAACCATTTCCACTAGCATTAAATATGGAGGCCAACCAAAGCCCATTGTTGGTTTTAAACTTATTGGCCACATTTGCCCCTTTTCCCAATATCCAAACCTTCCCATATCACCAACGCCTATGAATGTCCCAGCTACAGTTTACCTCCACAATCGCTCCGTTTTCTCTTACCCTGCATCTTCTTGCTGTAAAATTCCGGGAAAAATGTATGGATCTGCAAGTCAGAAGTTGAGATGAATAGTTACACATTCATATGATGCCAAGATGACTTACACACGCAGAGTAAAAATACCCATAGGGTTATGGTTGGTTCTGCTGTTCGGGCTTTATGGATGCGGGGGAGGGAACGCCAAAGTCCTACTATCTCTTGAAGACGTCGCTGAACTGAAAAACGCATCTCACGTTTATATTGTGGATTATCCATCCCCGGAATTTGCGTGGTGGATCATGCCTTATTCGCTGCCATTCACGGGAGTAGTTAATCTAAATCTAGAAAAAGTTGAAAAATGGCTGGAACTCCCATCTCCCTTAGAACTTATTGACCCGACACACACGCTTAGGAATCAAATCATGGCGACGTTAGAAGATAAATATCACTTCACCAATCTTGCTCTGCCCCAAGGGGTTTCCCTGAATGAAAATCTGATGGACCTTAGGAAAAACTTGAGAGAAGGAAAAGTCATCGATATACAAACGTATTTTTGGGATCTTGTTCCTACCGGATCTGAAAACGGTGATTTTCTTCCTCCCAAAAAAATGCCGTATCAATTTCAATATTCAGGGATAATCCGGTTTATTGACCTTGACGGCCCGTCTGTTATCCACCAGCATTTATGTCATTACCCATCGGAAATGACAAATATGGGGGGATGGTTACGACCGAAAGAGTACGGCTCATTTTCTTTGGATAGGCCAACTTGGGTAAATTCCATGCATGTCCCTGAATTAATCGAAAATCGTGGCGAAAAATTACAAACCCAAATTCATAAAGCTGTGACCCATTGTCTGCAAGAATTCCAGAAATTATTCCCCTAGCCAACTCTCAACTTCGTCCCTACCTGCGTATTTCTGAAATACCTACAATAAGCCCAGCTTCTCCAACTGAATTCGTCAAGCCACGAGGCAGTGTTATTCCATAAGGAACAACGTCACCCAAACCCTTCCCATCAGGAGCACTAAATGAAAATGAAAAATCCTTATACGGAGTGGTGCTTTCCCCTCCCCCGAAAGGCAGACCAAGGGCAGTGAAAAAAGCGGTTGTGAAAGGAGATGTTATTGCCCCTTCAATGCCTGCTTTTGATGCCCCACCAATAATTGATTTGAAATTTCCTCTCCCTCCTGCATAGGCCTCCGTCGCACCTTTGCCTGCCCCCAATAAGGCTCCAGAGACAGCCGTGCCCGCAACAAATGGGCCTGAAGTGCCAAAGGATGGAAGAATAACGCTACCTGCAGAATTGAGTAATCCGAATTTATCTTGTGTTTTCTGACATTCCCCACAAAATTCGCCTATGGCCTGCAATGGTCATTGCCAGTCCCATATCATAATTCCACGATCTTGAACCCGATCGACTTTCTAGCTAAAAGATCGGGGCTTTCCTCATTTTGGCATTATGTTAACAAGACTCTGCATGTTAGGTGGATGCAATCCGTCGACGGATTCGGCGTAGAAATTTATGGGTTTTGCGTTTTCCTGAGAAAGAGAGCTGTCGAAGTGTCCATGTCTGCTTGAGCCACCATAATCGCCATCTGATTCTTTCTAGGGATGAATCATGCTGAATGGTCTGAGATGGTACTCTGGAAAGGTTTTGAGCCTCAGGCTTTTGTGCTACCGCCCGGATATGCTGAAAATCGCTCGTCCGGCCGTTGTCAATCGCGCATTCAATTACTACAAAGCCGGCTGCTTCAAGATATCTGGCTGTGGTCTGTGCAGTGAGATGATATTGATGCACCGGACCTGACTGAAATACCGATCCGGTTTTGTACCGAGCCGGCTTCAGCACATCTTTCTCGTCAAGAAAAAGATAGCCCCCTGGCGCGAGCATGCTGAAAATTTTTTCCAGAAGCAGGCGGGGGGACAAGACGTGGGCCAGGACATGATGTGTCAGCACATTGACCGCATCGAAGGGTCCCTGAAACGGAATCGGTAACTGGGAAAACCGGGAAAATGGCAATGGAAAGATTTCGGATAATCCGCGTCGCTCGCTAGCGTACCATCTATTTTTTTCGAACGGCTCTACGCAGAATACGTTCGCTCCTCCAGCCCGGAGCCGTGCCGAGAGTGCACCGGTTTGGCATCTCAGGTCGAGAATCCGTTTGTCTTTAACCTGAATGAAACGGTTGATGATGTTCAACCCCCACTCTGCGACAGCATCCTGTTTTTGAATGTCATCTTCATCTTCGATTCCTTCCCCGGGCCTACTGCGGCTACCGGGGTCGTTGGCAAAGCGACTTTCATAGAATTTGTCCAAATCCTCCTGTTCAATTTGTGGAAACGCGTACATCAATTGACAGTGGATGCATATGACAATGCGGCAATTCAGTTCCGATGGTTCTGCGATAACACAGGCTTCTGTCGAACGGCAGAGGTCACAGTTTCCCTTTTCTACGCGATCTCGATCCATTGCCTGAAAGGGTTGGCCTAGGAAATTACTCAAGACACCATTCCTTTCCTTGTGAGAACAAGTGGAATGTTGAGGAAATGCTTCGGTTGGTCTGTTCGGGGATGCATATAGGGGATATGCATGGCAATGGAGCAATTCGACCTGCGAGATGACCCCTGATTCACAGATGGTTCATCCACATCCTGATTTAAACGCAGACCTTATGCCTGATTTTTGGCATAAATGTATTCGGCAAGCTCCAAATCCCACATGGTATCGATACTGACCAGATACTCATCGAGGATAAGCGCTCCAGTCCGTTTACCCATGATGCTCTTTCCTTCCAGAAGACAGTTTCGCGTCATGACATAGGCTACCCCGTTTCGGTGATAAACCGGGGTGAGTTGTTGCCGGGCAATGATTCGGCTCCCGTTGGGATCATAATAGCCAATCCTGCCTGAGTCCAGGGTCAGTTGTTTGAGAGGGTGTGACTTAGAATCAGTTTCGGACAAGGTCCATACGGCGTCCCACTGTTCATTCACCAGCATCTCAACGGCGTGTATGACATGCGTTGGTCGACGAAGAGGAGAAGTCGGCTGGAGCATGATCACAATGTCATACCGCACAGCATCCAGTCGCTCCATTTCTTCTAACGCATGGATCAAGACCGGCGCGTCCGATATTCGATCACCTGAGAGGTCCGGAGGCCGGAAAAAAGGGGCATCCAGGCCTGATTGTTTGGCACACTCGGCAATTTCAGGATGATCGGTCGAGACCACCGCTCGATCGATCATGGGGATTTCTTTCACCAACTGCCCAACTCTGGCAACTAACGGGATTCCGTGGAATGGAGTCAGATTCTTGAGCGGAATTCCTTTGCTGCCGCCCCTGGCAGGACACACGGTCAGTATGCGTCGACTACCTATCATAGGGTCTTTTTAGGGATACACGCCGTTGATGATGTATTCATCGGTTTTGTGCAAATCATAACTTCCTGGTACAAAAGTGTAAAGAATCTTCACTGAAAGGCGGTGTTGAGATGCTCAATGGTTTGGGCAAAGGTCATTTCGTTTCTCCTGTAGATTTTCCACGATGGTTCTGAGTGCAGCCAGGCTTGTCATATGGAGTGGTGGTATCTGTGTGAATCGGCTGTTACCACCAAGAATGACTCCGGCAAAGTGGCAGCCAAATTCAGCTGCAGCCTTCCAGTCATCTTCACTATCTCCGACAAAGAGTATTTCCTCCGGTCTTGCCTGAATGAGCCCTTGGATGTGCAGCAAATTTTCGAGTTTACTGGCCGGGGCTCCATATATTCCCGAAAAATAGTGGGTGAGGTTTCGGAGTGTCACAAGGCGATTGAGGGCTTTGGCCGGCGTTCTTGAGTTGAGGTATAGAGGAATCTTTTGACTCATCAGCCATGAGAGTATTCTTGAGGCCCCAGGGACTTCCGGGCATCCGACAACGGCCGCTTCGCAGGTGGTTGTGTACGTCTCGGCCCATTGTGAGCCGAGGACCTCCGGGCCTGTGTGGGGCGGAATAAGACCTTTCGCCATGAATTCCCGGGCAAGTTCACGGGTGATTCCGTATCGATCCTTATGAGAGCACCGTTGAAGAACGTCGGTGACGGTGTCTCCGCTTGGATCATAATTCTCGACAATCTTATAAAAGGACTGAACCTTCATCTGGTTGGAATCAACCAGCGTCCCATCAAAATCGAATGCGACGCAAGCAATCATTGCGCATGAGGATCGGGCAATGGCACTTCAGGAGCCTTCTCCGATGCTGGCTGCTGGGCGATTTGAAAACGTCCCCAATGATCAACCATGGTTTTCCGCTCGGATCGTTGCAGCTTATTGATTCGTTTGTCGGCATAGAAGGAATCGTTGTTATAGTGGGTGGTGGACACTTCTTCAAAGACAACTCCGGTGTCTGTCCAAAAGGAATGCCACACTCCAGGCAGGATGAGAATGGTTTCACCGGGATGCATAATGCGGGGATATCCGTCGATATTGACGTGAAGGATCCCGAAAAGTATTTGAAATGTTTCCTCCTTCCTCGCATGATAATGTGAAGGGTGTCGCTGTCCCGGCAATTGAATGACGAGTTTTTTGCAGTATTCCCGATTAATGCATTCGATAATGACTGCGCCGGTTTGTCGGAAATTTTCAAGGCCGTAGTGGTGCGAATATTCGACTTTAAACTCACTGCCTAATTGAATGTTGGCTTCGTTGAGTAAGGCTTTGACCTCGTGAATCGCCTGTTTAAGGGTCACCAGACCTTGATTGATGGTGATCTCGACAGCGTCCCGCATGACCGGTTGGTCCGGCGTAATGTCCTGGACGGCCGTATAGCCTTCCTTCCATGCTCCGCTTTCCATCTGCCCGTCGACGTAGGGCATGGCAAAATACACAAGGTCCCGTGTAAGTTCCCGGCCTTTTTTAATTGACCGTTTGGCAAAGACCCCCCGACGAAGGCCGTCCAAGGAGGACTGTTCCACTTCGGAGGCCGGTGGTCGGGTTTTTGGGCCACACAATACTTTTGCCCGATGATAGGCTTCCAGCCAGGTGTCTACTTGTTGTGCGGTGGAAGAGTAGGCATTCAATTTGATGGATTCGGTTTCCAATCCGATGTGCCGTTCAAAAAGTCTGGCTCCAAGAGCGACCGCAATTTGAACAGGGACGGTATCACCGGGGTTTTCATGCGTGGACCAGCCGATAGGAATATTAGGATACCGGTTGCGTAACATTTGAATTTGATTCAAGTTCATCAAGGGGTCAGGAGTTGGATACACCGACACACAGTGCATGAGCGCAAATTGTACGGCCCGATGTTGGAAGAAACTCACCACATTGTCGATATCCTCTAATGTCAGACCACCGGTTGAGCACACGACCGGCGGCCCGGCCCCGGCAATTTCCTCAAGAAGCGGCCAATCCTTGGCTGAACAACTGGCGACCTTCAACACATTAAAACCCATGTCGACGGCAATATTGACAGACTCTTCATCGAAGGGCGTGCACATGGCTAGCAGCCCTTGGGCCCATACTTCATTGAGCAATGTTTGGAACTGGGTCTGGTCCAATCGGGTGGATTGAAATCGTTGGATGTATTTGAGCTCGCTGTTTGACTGGTGATCGGTATGAATGAAGGTGTCGAGTTGGCGGAATTGGAATTTGATCGCTGCCCGGACTTGATGCCGTTTGATCACCTCAGCCATTGATTGGATAATTCCCAGGCCGTGTTCCACACTTCCCTGGTGGTTATTGGCCAGATCCAATATGAATAAATCATGGAAATTAAAATCTTGGTCTATCATGCTTTTCCCCTTCCTCTGGCAGATCTACAGCAATTCTAATGCCTCTGGTGTATACCCTTTCCGGTAATCAATGCGCACAGTGCGTTTCTTGGCTGACGAGAGATGCGCGGCGGCGACCACCAGCATGGTTTCCAGGCCTCGTTCCAATGAGAGGACGGATTCTTTTGTCTTGCCTGTCATGACGTCCTCGATATGCTGTAATTCCCAGATGAAATCATCCGGTCGCGTTTTTTGAATGGTACGGAATTGGGTGTCATGGCCACCGGTTTTCCAATCGACTCTATCGACTCCTGGTTGGTGCCCGATAGTAAGTTCCGCGAAACCGTCATTTCCTTGAATTCTTGCCCACTTCCTGGAAGGGGAGGTAATGACGTCCTGCACCACCCTTCCCAGTAACCCTGCTTCAGTCCTCAGGCTAAGCAGGCAGAGTTTATCGTACTCCACCATATCTGTCTGGACATAATCCAGTGTCGCGGAGACTTCCGTGATGCGGCCTTTCCCCAGGCCCCCACTCAAAAATTGCCAGAGGTTGATCGCGTGGGAATGTTCCCCGCTGGCACCTCCACCCCGTTTCCAAAACCCCAAATAACTGTCCTGTGGACCCTGTAACCAGGGATGAGCTGCGAAGATGCCGCCCCAATGTTCACGAAATTCCACGTCAATGGTCTCAATGGCGGATAATTGGCGACCGGCTTGGAGCGTTTCCTGCGCGGCCTTTCCCACGACGTGGTCATATCCCACAAAGGCAAATGTGCCAGACTCGATCACCATCTTTTGTAATGTTTGGGCCTGTTCCAAGTTCGGGGGGCAGAGAGGTTTTTCCACAAGAATGGCTTTGGGTTTTTCCTCAAGAGCCGCAAGTGCCAGGGAAAGGTGGGAGTCTGGAGGAGTTCCAACAACCACGAGATCAAATCCTCCTCTCGGGGCGTCTTTGACCAGGGAAAGCTTGATGGCCTCATCCCATTTTCCATATCGAGTCGGATAAATGGTCTGTCTGGTTCGATCCAATGCCGCCTGGTCCACATCGCAGATTGTGACGTTCCAACCCAGGGAACGGGAGGCATGAGCCAGATGGTTGCCGATAGACCCGGCTCCAAAAATTTTTACGTTAAACATGTATCCTCCTTAGAATGTTCACGAGATTTGGTATATGGATGCCCATGCATGCTCAGCATGATTGCGGTTATAGGCATTCTTCATGATGGAGTCGTTAGTGGCGAAATATTTCAAAAATATTGTCGTGCAGAGGCCTGACTTGTGTGTGGTGAAATCTACCTAATGCGCGTTGCAATCGCCCAATGCGTTCTTCGATATGCGCCAGGGTGATATTGGGGAAAATATGGTTCAGATAATTGTAGCGTTGTGATCGGTTTTGATCTCCCATGCGAAAATGAGCGTTGAATCGGCGTCGTAATTTTCTGCCGAGGGCCTGAGATTTTGCGGCAAATACCGTTCCCCATTTCGGGCTCGGGGGTGAACAGGTGGCGTCGAATGTTTCCAGGGTCTTTACAATGTTTTCTGAGGCAAAAGGCCCTTGGAGGGCCGCGAGATATTGTTCAATTAACCGTGTTTTGGCTTCAGAGGCATTTTCCTGTGGAGTCTGAACACCTGAAAGCGTTGTTTTGATGAGTTCAATTAATTCCCGGGAGGATGTTGCCCGGCGGCTAACGGCATTCGGAAGTTGTTTGTCAAAACGGTCGGAGATGATTGGTTGATAGGAAAAAACGGGACGTTTCAGGACATATCCTTCCAAGCCGGTGGTGCAGCTATTATGAATGATGGCATCGGCCGCCAATAGCCAGGGAATGACATGCCCTTCAATATGCACCTGGACGTTTGTATATCCGTTGGCGGCCTGCTTCCATGTTTCGTGGTTTTCAGAGGGATGAGGACGGATCAAGATGGTATGACCGGGAAAGGCTGCGGCCATTTGGCCGACCATTTCCTGAAAATACTGGAATAGCGCCAGACGGTGCCTGGCCATTCCCAGATCAAATTCGTCCACGTCCGATGGTGAAACTGCCGCTCGTTCGAGTGCCTCCTTTTCAGCGCCCTTGTTGGGCCTAAAGTGGTTCAATTTACCAAAATTGGTATTAATCAGGATGATCTTCCCAAATTTTTTATGGATTGTTTCGACTTGCGGTGTCCAATATTGGCGCATTTCCGGCCGTAGTAAGTCTACCCGGGAATTTCCGGTTATATGCAGAGGCATTCCATTGTATGTGGGCTGTGCTTTCCAGATTCTGGCATTTTCTGGTCCCCATGCTAAAAAGAGGTTGGGCCGGGAAAATTCCGTCGAGCCCAATTTTTCTTTCACGTACACTTCTGGCGAACAATACACAATGGCTTCCTCGTCCGTTCCTACCAATGAGTGCCCCAATTGCGCCAGAAGAGAGAAGACGATGGCATTCCGGTTATGAAGATTGGTGGGCAGGTAGATGGATTTGGGTAAAGCGGCCAGATTGAGTTGAATTTCGTGTTTTTCCCCAATAATGACGGTAAATCCACGCTCTGCTGCGAAGCAGGAAAGCAGAACTTTGGCGTCAAATTCCCTATTAAAGATTTCAACGGGAATGGTGAGACGGCGTCGTGGTTTTGTCATTTCATAAATATCCTGGCATGTTTCGGAGAGTGTTTTGCTCCGGCTGTGCTGATGGGGACGTGGTCACAGGTGATCAAAGATTCCAAGAGTGGCTTTGACTTTTCGGGCGACCGTTTCTGTTTCCTTTAATTGTGGGCGTGTTCCGTTTGTGATGGGTTCTCCGAACGGCCGGGCTATTCCATTCTTGATAAGGGAATCATGCAGCATGGTGAGATTTCGACGTGGTTGCACCAAACCCGCACGAATCAACCGGGCGCACAGCCGTTCCAAGCCCTGCTGTGGACGAGCCGTTCCCCGTTTATTCAAGGGCTGGGATTGGGCTCGTTGAATAATCTTCTCACTGAGCCGTACTTTCCATGTTGGGGAATTTTCCGGAAGTGGAACAATATAAACCGGCTTGCCCAGAGAAGCCGCCTCCGCCAACATGGATTCGCTTTCTCCTGTGACGATAATGACATCGGCACCACCCAAATAGGCGAAATAAGGATTGTCAGGCTGGTTTGGCTCCCACTTATGCACAAAATGTTCAGGGAGCAATGTTGACTCAAGAGCGTGACTCAGGTCTTTGCCCGTTCGGGGAGACGTGACGGCAAATATTTTCCCATGGCATTTTTGCGCAAGCTGTTTGAGTTGGCCACCAATCGTGCGAGCCATATCGGGAGTAAATTTGAACCGTGCGGTGGCACCTCCCACGACGAAGACAATGCGAGGATGTGGAGCGTTGTCGAAAAGATTTGGCCATCGCTGCTTCACCCTATCCAAACTGTCCTGAGTTAATTCGTTCAATGGGGCCACTGTCTCGATGCGGTGCGGATGTGGAGGGAAGCCGTAATAGGACGGAGTGATGACCACATCAAATAAGTCAGCCGAGCATCCTCCTTTTCGCCCCAATTGAATGAGACGTGTTTTCCCCCGGCTTTGTTCACGAATCCATCTGGCAATTGGTGCTGGTCGCCATCCGGTAGAAATCACGAGGTCTGGCCATGGGGGACAGAGGGGGGAAGAGTGGGCTCTATCTACGCCTATCATATTTGGAGGGAATAATCCCCACACGAGTTTTTGAATTTTATGCCACCCGTAGAACCGCAACTGTTTAATTTCATAAGGCCATCCCAACGACTTCGCGAGTACTTCTGATTGAGTGGTATGTCCAACTTTGCCGTCCGAGAGTATCCAGGTTCGCGGGGGAGAACCGATCCAATGGCCTCCACAACGGATATATCTTTGCGGAATTCCCTTAGGTGCTTCTGTGTGGGACACAAGCTTCCAGTGAATTGCCGGATAGCGGGCACCAATGGATTCAAGGTGACCCATCCACCGGTTAATTTTTTGTTTCAAGCAGGCGTGAGGAGTTTCAGCAGCATTGGATTGGTCGGGGTTGGTGATTTCTATCGCTATATAGACCATGCCATGTGCACGGTTAAACATTTCTTCAATAACCCAGGGGATATCTTCATCCGGGACGAGATGAAGCCCACCGGGTGACAGGACCAGGTCGAATTGTCGGGAAGGCAGAGGGCCAGAGTTTTCCTGACACAGATCCATTGTGGTCATGGTTAATGAGGAGAGGTCTGTAGCCCGAAGGTGTTCGGGAATACTTTCGAACAGTGGCCCAAAATGACAATACAAAAGCGACTTGGCCTGGAGGGTGCGCATCGCGTCTTGAAGTTCGTGTATGGTCTCGACATCCTGATAAGGAGATGGGTTCGTCGGGGCAATATTCCGGCGATCTCTCGTCTGTTTAGCAAATTCTGTAAATAGGGAGGAAGGGTGTTTCCGGGAAAATAAAAGAAATCCTTTTTGATTGGCACTGTGCTCCAAATTAAACCAAATGTCACCCTCGGGACTTTTTTGGTACACAAATTCCTGGGGAAAGGGCTGCCAAGGTTGCGTGTGGAGGGCCGTATAATGGAGGACCTTAGATTGTCCTGCCCGATATTCCTCATCACGGGCATTCCATTCGGGCTCCAATGGACCCCAAAGATTGGGTACTTCCAAGGCGCGCTGCACCAGTGCGTTTTTTTTCTCGAATTTTGCGGCATCAAGGGACCAGATGGCGGCCATTTTTTGGCAATCCATGACCATCACCGAAGTATCATTCCGTGCAATGGAGAGAAAGCCATGATCGTTCAAATCGTGGTCGAATAATATTCCAGGATCCACCAGGTAGATTTGATCGACATCGTTGTAAATCGCTCGCCCGGCCTGGCCGGCAAATGCCGGGATCGCAAACCGATAATTTGTAAACCCCGTGAGCCATTTGCCTCGGTCAAATCCCTTTAATTCCTTCATGAGATAAATTTCGTATACGCGAGCCGGATCCCGAACCTGTTCAATCGACCAGATGAGGATGCGTTCGGCTCGGCCTTGGGCCGATTCGCTGCCAACGAAAATCCGAACGGGAGTTTTTCCAGAGGAAGCTGTGCCTTCTCTGACCTCCAAGATGATTTTTTCGGGTATTACCCTGATGCCGTTGGGTCTAGAGCGGTGACGTGACATTGGACATTTGGGGAATGATCAGGATTGTCGTTTCGACAGCTAATCGAAACGCTAGCATTTTTTAATTGAGGGTTGCATCTGGTTGTAAGTGAGCAGGGTTGATAGCAATTTGAGTTCCATGAGACAAATCAGCAAATGCCGAAATAATTTTTTCAATTTGGTTGTGTGTATGAGCGGCGCTCACACTGCAACGCAAGAGGCATTCGCCATTTGGTGTGGCAGGAGGAATCATGAGGTTGACATAAATCCCATTTTCCAAAAGTTGTTGCCACATGGCGAGAGCCAATTCTTTATTGGGGACCATTGCGGCAATGATGGGTCCTACCTCCGCCCCAAGCATGTACCCACTCTTCGTTAACCCTTCGTACAAATGCCGTGAATTGGTCCATAGATGTTGACGAAGTTCCGGATGAGCCTGGATGATGCGAATGGTTGCTCGTGTCGAAGCAACAACCGATGGGCATGGAGAAGCGGTGAAAATATAAGGTCGACTGGTGTATCGGATTAATTCGAACTCGGGATGGAAGCTTACGCCGAACCCCCCCGTCGAGCCCAAGCTTTTGCTGAATGTCCCGACAATGCAATCGACGTCCTGTTCGACTCCTGCTTCTTCGGCTAAGCCACGGCCATGTTGTCCGAGTACCCCTAACGAATGCGCTTCATCAACGATCAGAGTGGCCCCATATTTTCTTTTTACTTCGACGATTTCGGCCAACGGGGCTCGATCTCCCAGCATGCTGTAAATGCCCTCAACGACAATTAAGGTCCGATAGCTTCGGTCCCCCAATCGACGAAGCCGTTTTTCCAAATCGGCCACGTCGTTATGCTTAAACCGGATAATCTCTGCGCCTCCAAGTCGGCATCCATCATATATGCTGGCATGGGAGTCCCCATCTATCAAAATTGTGTCCCCTGGGCCTGCAAGAGCAGAAAGCACTCCAAGATTGGCCTGGTAGCCTGTGGAAAAGACGATTGCATGGGGCGCACCATAGAAATCTGCGATGGCGTTTTCCAGCGCCTTGTGGCTTGCAAACGATCCATTGGCCATCCTCGATCCGGTGGTGCCTGTTCCTTCTTGGGCAAGCGCCTGTTGGCCGGCTAGAATGGAGTCAGGATGAAAGGTCAATCCTAAGTAATTATTGGTGCCAACCAGAATGGTCTTGCGACCGTTGATGATCGCTTCTGTCGGAGAAATGATCTTTTCGACGGTGATGTGAAAGGGATTTACCCCACTTTTCAGTAATTCGTTTCGGGCTTCTTGAATGGGAAGAAATTTGTCAAATAGTGACATGATTACCCTTTCAGCAACTTCTCAATCTCTTCACCAAGGTCCTTGACTGTTCGGATATTGGGAAGATTGTTCAGAGGGATGGAAATATCAAAGTGATCTTCGATTTTTAAAAGGACTTGCATGACTTGCAAGGAGTCCAATCCCAGTTCTGCGACCAGCTCGGTTGATTCTTTTAACCGAAAGCCTTGTTTGGTAAAAGGCTTGAGAGTGTCAAACAGCTGGGGAAGGATGTCGGAATAACTCATCATATAATAGCCTTCTTGATGGATGAAGAAAACGGACCTGTGCTAATTCCTATGGAATGGCATGAGCCTATCCGATGTGAACAATCGACGCAAGCCTTCTTTGAGGCAGATTTGTGGCGCCCAGCCAAGAGTCTGGGTCGCGTGAAAACTATTACAGACCCAATTGGGGTGGAGAAGTTCAGCAACCTTCCCGCAGGTAAAAAGAGGAGTATACCCAAAGAGGTGGGAACTTATTTCATTAATTTTCCCTCCTATTCGTAAGAGGCTTGGTGGAATACGCAAGCACAGGCGGAGGCGGGGGTTGGAAAGGCGAAAAATATCCTCCCAGGAATATCCTCCAGGGAAGCCATCATCAATCTCAAAGGTCTGAAAGGGTGGGTTTCCGTTTTTTAGCCAATGAAGAATGGCGTTAGCCAGATCCTCGACATGAATTAAGGAGAATTTGGCTTGGGAGGGGCCAAGTTGGACCCCAATCCCTTTGCGTAACAGGGTAAAGAGGGGGAGCAGCGCACGGTCCTTCGGTCCATAGACGGCAGGGGGACGAAAAATACTCCATTTCAGTAACCCCGCCTCACGGATTAAAACAGATTCACCTTCATGTTTACTCCATGCATATGGGGAGAGTGATGGCTCACGAGCCGCAAGAGATGAAAGAAGAACGAATCGTGGAAGAGAGGATTGTGCAAGACAGGCTTGAATCAAGTTAGAGACTCCCATCACGTTGGTCGGATAGAAGTCTTCTCGACTCACTCCGCGAATCGCTCCTGCACAGTGAATGACACCAACCGAGTCTTTGACTAAAGTTAATAGGCTGGCAGGATCTTCCAAACGGCCTTGGACTGGTGTGATTCCCAAGTCCTCGAGCTGTTGAACCTGGCGGGGAGAGCGCGCAAGCCCACGGACATGCCATCCGCCTTTCCTTAAATGTTGTGCGATGACTCCCCCAATGAAACCGGAAGCCCCGGTTAGGGCAACGGTAGTGCGCATAGACCGTGGAGGACGTGCGTGGAAAGGTGCCTGGTCCTAGGCGGACCTAGCGGTGGTAGACAAGTGTGTCGTCACCTCTTCCCACTGAATTCGGGTGAGAAAGTCCGCTTTAGCTCGAGATCGCGATAGTTTCCCAGATGACGTCCGCGGAAGTGTCCTTGGTGGGATAAGTTCAATATAGCATGGAATAGATAACTCTTTGTGCACTAAGGATCGTAGGCGCTGAACCAAGTCTTCTCGTTTTTCGTTATCCATTTCACGACATTGAACCACCATGATCGCGATCTCATGGCCATCTGGTGTAGAAACGGAAAAAGCAGATGAATCACCAGGTCGAACTTCCGCCTGTTGCTCTGCCATGAATTCTAGATCTTGAGGCCAGATGTTTCGTCCATTAATGATAATCATGTCTTTGGAGCGACCGATAATGACGAGGCTGTTTTCAACCCAATAGCCGATGTCGCCCGTATTGAGCCAGCCATCAGTGGAAAGAACCTCCTGTGTCAAGGTGGGATCATTGAAGTATCCCGTCATGGTGCTTGCCCCACGAACAAAAATAATTCCACTTTCTCGTTCTTTGACCACCTCTCCAGTCATATTTCGAATTTCGACTTCATATCCGGGGAGAGGAACTCCGCATTTGACAAATTTGCTGCATCGAGCCTGATCGTCATCAGTCGAGAATGGAACAAATGGCATGGCTAGCCTGTTCTTGGAAAGCTGATTTGCGTCAACTTTGTCAACCTCGAGGCCTTTGTTCAGAGGAGCAAAGCTAATGGCCAAAGAGCATTCCGCCATCCCATAGCAGGCCAAAAATGCTTCAGGTTTAAACCCGCTGCTCTTCAGAGTTTTAGCAAAGCGCGAGAGGCTATCGGCGCGAATAGTTTCTGCTCCAGCGCCGGCAATTCGCCAAGAACTGAGATCATAGTGTTCATTAAAGTCTTCGCCCAGTCTTCGCACGCAGAGTTCGTATCCAAAAGAAGGGCTGAATGAAATCGTCGCTCGACTCTTCGTCATTAAATCCAGCCACTGACGCGGTCGCATGGCAAAATCGCGTGTGCTCAGATAATCAACGGAAAGCTGTGAGGCAATTGGACCAAGAACGAATCCGACCAGCCCCATATCATGGTAGAAGGGAAGCCAGGAGACGCAACGGTCGCCAGGTTGAACTTGTAAGCCATGCTGGATGATCCCCGAGAGATTGGTCATCACGGCTGCTTGAGTGACCTCGACACCTCTAGGCCAACGGGTGCTACCGGAGGTGTATTGAATATAGGCTAACTCTTGAGGCTCAAGTGGGCTGAGTGGCCCATCAATTTCTTCTAGCGAGGCAAATGTTTCAGGACCCCCAATGAGGTCAAGGTTCAAACCGGTTGCTGCTTCCTCTAAAAATGGCAAGAAGCCTTCTGGTGCCATGGCGATAGAGGCTTGGCAGCTATCGAGAAGCCGTCTAAGTTGAGTGACGTATGCCTGATGCCCCCCTAAGTGCAATGAAATCGGGAGAGGAACCGGAATCAGTCCCGCATACTGACAGGCAAAAAAGAATCGAATGAAATCTGGAGTGGTATCGGCAATCAGGGCTACCCGAGCCCCTCGTGATAATTCCAACCCGTTCAATCTTCTAGCTAGATTTTGCGACTGTTGTTTCAAGTCAGCATATGTCAGGACGTGGGTGAGTTTGCCCCTCCCTGAATAAAAATTACAGCCGGTTTCCCCTGAAGCTGCATAATCAAGAGCCTCTGAAAGGGTGGAGAAGTTCCCATGTTTGAGTCTGAGTTGGTGATGAGTTGGTGTAGCGTTCATTCTATTTCAAGGATTAAAGGCAGCATTATTCCCAAAGTTTTGGCTAAAAAGCATTTAACTTAGTAAGCAATTGTAATGCCATTAAATTTTGTTGGTTAATTGCCAAGAACGAAGGAAAAGTGAAAGTAAATTTTTCTATTTATATTAAGCTGTAGCAAAAAAACCGCAAATTGAGTCTATTTTGCAACATGCTATTTCTTGTTTTTTAAGTATTTACTATTAGCTTAAAAATCATGAATCCAATTATTTTTGAGGTGACTTAAAATGTTTTGGTACACCTCTTCCGATATGTCATTCGCATTTTTAAGGTCTGGTGGCCCAGGCCATCCATGGTCGGAAAATTGTTGTTGAGAAAATAATCGAGGTGTGTCATATCGGGGAATGACATGAAAATGAACCTCCGGGTCAACCATCATCAACATGAGGTAATTTATTTTGCTATAGGCAAATGTGCGTGAGACATTTGTCTCAATCTCACGTATGATCTTTGGCAGTTCTGTAAATGCCTCCGCACTAATTTGGGAAAATGCAGTAGCTTCCTCTCGACAAATTAATACCAGTGAACCAAGGGTTACTTGTTGGGGGCGTAAGAGTACAACCCATTGGGAAAATTCTTTAAGACAGGCGTTAGGATACCCAAATTTTTTTATCGTGGTGTTCATACGCACGCCCTTATACCCAAAGAGTTATCCTTGTGTCTATAAGGCAATGGGGCCCGCTTGGTCCCATAGGTCTATGGTGTCCTCCTGCGGGGACGTCGAAATATAGCACCGCTAGAGTCAGAACCGGATTGCCATATTTTCATGTGGCAAGGTTAGGCATTGAACCCAAAGAAGGGTGAGTCAGGTGTTTGTGTGTTAGTGAGGGGGCTTATGGCTTTCATCCATGATCTCCTGCGGGCTTTCAATTAAAGGTATCATTTTAGGATTGTCTATTCTTGTGGCTTCTTTTGAAGGTTTCTATAATCGGTTCATGAGTAATTCCCTGGCCAGTCAGCTGATAGTGGATGGCATTGGACAAATGCAGAAAGGGATGGAGGTTTCAGGGTGTTAACCAGTCAATGGTATCGTGAAAAGTATCTCCTTGATCGCATGACATTTCGCGATCTAAGGAGGGCGTACATTCTTTACCCGAGCATTCAGTTATATGCGGTGTTATTGGCTTGCAGTATTATCGGGGCCTTCGTGCTTTTCCCTTATTTTCCTGTTTCTCCATTTCGTGTGGCAGGAAGTATCGTGGGGACTCTGCTGGCTTACCCATTCGTGGAATATGCTGTACATCGGTTTATTTTACATGGACGATATCTCTATCGGTCGCCTTGGACGGCGGCTTTGTGGAAACGGATTCACTATGATCATCACCAGGATCCCAATGATTTGCGGGTGTTGTTCGGAGCAGGTTCAACTACCCTGCCGACGATTGTTGTGACCACCTTCCCCATTGGAATGAGTCTTGGGGGCTGGGTAGGGGCTGTTCTTTCTTTTGCGACAGGATTGTTGTGTTTTATGGTGTATGAATTCTGTCATTGCATGCAGCATTTACGTGTGAGTCCTAAGAATAAATTTTTACGGCGGGTCAAGCGACACCATTTACTTCATCATTTTCATAATGAAAAAGGAAATTTTGGCATCACGAGTCTGTTCTGTGACCGGATATTTGGAAGTGAGTATGGGAATGCCGAAGAGGTACCCTTCAGTCAGACCGTTTCCAATCTGGGCTATGCGGATCAGGAACGATCTCATTATCCCTGGGTGGCCCAACTATCCGAACAGAAGCCATAAGAGAGGCATGGCCATTCAGAATAGTGATCATTTTTCCGTCTCACGAATACCGACTCCCTGGAGTCGGGTAGTGTGCCAAGATGGATGGGGAAAGGCGTCTTGATTCGCATTGAACCGGTCGGCGACCGCGCCGCCTTCAAAGAATTTATTCGTCTTCCCTGGAAGTTGTACGACTCAGATCCTCATTGGGTTCCACCTCTATGGATTGAGCGACTTCATACTTTTTCCCGGAAAAATCCGTATTTTCAGCACGCTCGTTGGCAATGTTGGCTAGCCTATCGCGGCCAGGACCCTGTTGGGCGAATCTGTGCCCAGATCGACGACCTGCATCTCAACAGGTATCAGGATCAGACCGGGTTTTTTGGCTTGCTTGAAGCAGAGGAGGAGGCCAGTGTCTTTCAGGCGCTGTTCCAGGCTGCGGAATTCTGGCTTCAGAATCATGGGATGACGAATGTTCGAGGGCCGTTTAATTTGTCCATCAATCAGGAATGTGGTCTGTTGGTCGATGGATTTGATTCACCGCCCATGATTATGATGGGCCATGCCAAACCGTACTACGGGCAATTGGTTGAACGAAATGCCTATAAAAAGGCCCAAGATCTTCTAGCCTATCGGATTGGAATTCATTTTAGTTTTCCCCCCGGAGTGTCTCTATTTCTCAAAAAAGCAAAAACCTCGATGCGTATTCGTTCCCTACGGCGGAAGCATCTGAAAGAGGATTTGGCGATTATCAAGGATATTTTCGAAGAGGCCTGGTCAGATAATTGGGGATTTCTTCCATTTACCGATGCCGAATTTGCGGAGATCGGTCAGCAGCTTAAGCTTTTGGTCGAAGATGATTTTGTGAAGATTGCTGAAATCGATGGAGAGCCCACGGCAATGTTGGTTGCCTTTCCCAATGTACATGAGGTCATTCGAGATCTGAACGGGAAACTGTTCCCATGGGGGTGGCTAAAAATCTTATGGCGGTTGAAAGCCGCCTATCCCCGGTCAGCTCGGGTTGCCTTAATGGGAGTGCGGAAGCGATTCCAATCCAGTCCCATGGGGGCGGCGATGGCCTATGGGTTGATTGAAGCTGTGAGGGAAGCTGGTCTTCGTAAAAATATCCAGCAGATCGAAACCTCCTGGATTTTGGAAGGGAATAAACGCATGCGCCACATCCTAGAATCACTCGGAGCCGAACCCTACAAGACCTATAGAATTTATGAGAAGCATCTTCAATGAGTGCCCAGATCAGTTTCATGAGGACACATGGGGCTTGAACACCAATCTGTCACGGCTCTGATATTAGCGGGTGCCCGAACCGCTCGAGACCCAGTGGCCCGGATGGCAGGGGTCGCAAATAAGGTTCTGGCGCAGGTTGGTGGGGAACCTATGATCTCCCGTGTATTAGGGACCTTAGCCCAATCGGACCGAGTGGGAAAAAGAATTTTATGCGGGCCTTCCCTGGAAACGGTACAAGATAATTCGTTTTTAGGGACATTAATTGCGTCAGGAGCGGTCCAGTGGGTGGAGCCTGCGCAAGGTCCGAGTCTCAGCGTTGCGAGGTTTCTAAATGAACATCCTCAGGACTTCCCTGTCCTGGTCACAACGGCGGACCATGCCCTGTTAACGCCAGAGATAGTGAATTATTTTCTGCGTGAAACCCAGGAAAAGCAGATGGATGTGGCCGTAGGCCTGGTGCCGTATTCCCTGGTCGTGGCGTCGTATCCTCAATCAAAGCGAACGGTCACTCGACTGACGGGCGGAGGGTTCTGTGGTTGCAATTTATTTGTCCTCTGTACACCAAAGGCTATACGAATGGTGGAGTTTTGGAGCCGGATTGAGCGTGAGCGCAAGCATCCTCTTCGCCTGATTCGAACGCTTGGGGGTCTGGCCCTAGTCCGCTATGTGCTGGGTTGGCTATCCCTTGCAGAAGCACTGAGGCGGCTGGGGCAAAAGCTCAATCTTCATGTGCAAGAAGTGCTGCTTCCGTTTCCTGAAGCGGCCATCGATGTGGATACTCCTGAAGATCTTGCCTTAGCGGAAAAAATCTTGGCGAAACGACAAGAAACCCTCTAACAGGGAATGGCTGTATGGAGCATCGCAGGTGTTGGCAGATCAGAATTTTCCAACAATCGGCGAGGGTGAACGATCAAAGAGGGCTTTTCGTGATTGCTAATTTTTGAAGAGACGCTCCGCTTGTTCTAAATCAGAGGGATTATCGATCTCAGCCCACTTCAACCCTTTGATGCAAAAGGTCGACACATGACCCTGTCGGGCTAATTCGTCGATGAGTGATAAGTACCATTGCTTGAGCGCCTCCGGTTTGCGAATGCGTTGGTCTAAGGTGGAAAGAAATATTTTAGGTCCATTGCCCTGAAATCGTATCATGCCGATGGACTCTCCGTTCACTTGTTCGATGGGAAGGGTTTTGCCAATTCGATCCAGTTGTGAGCCACGCACAATGACTTTCATGTCGTCAGCATCGTAGCGAATTTTCTCATCGGTTACTAAGGTGATGGGAGAAGAGGGAGCCTGCAACAGACCATCAAGAATGGCTGATTCAAATAGGGTATCTCCATTTATTAATAGAAAATCCTGGCTCATGTCGTTCCGAGCCGCCCAACAGCTCATCAAATTATCTGCCATCGCAAAAAATGGATTATAGATGGTGCGGACAGAGCCAGAGGCAATTTCGTCGGTCAGAAGCGCTTCAACCTTTTCAGCCCCAAACCCGACCACAATGTGAATGGAATCGATTCCCGCGCGAAGGAGTGCTTGGATCTGCCGTTTCACAATGGGTAGTCCATTGACAGGAACGGTACATTTGGGTGTATCGGCTGTGTGCGGGAGTAACCGTTTTCCCTGTCCAGCACTTAAAATTACGGCTTTCATCGTTGCAAGTCTCCTAATATGAGATTTTCCATGTGTCCCGTTGGTCTGAGGGTCGTTTGATGCTAGTCAAATATTTAATTCGCGAAGTCCTGAAGCCATCAGCCGTCGTCTGTGGACTTTTGGTGGCGTTGTTTGCCGGGTATAGTTGGGTCACATTTTTAGCTAAAGCCGTCAATGCCCTGTTGCCGGTAAATATGATTCTCACGTTAATTGCGTTAAAAGTGGGAATCGCGCTTGAGGTCCTCATTCCCATTTCGTTGTATTTCGGTGTTATTTTAGGGTTTGGCCGATTATATACCGACTCAGAAATGAAAGCGTTTATGGCGTGTGGGGTTAGCCCATATCGGATCCTCCTTACGGTTTTTTCCCTTTCTTGTTTGGTGGCTGTCCTTGTGAGCATTTTTTCCTTGTACCTTCGTCCATTGGCCTATGAAGAAATCTACCGATTAAGAGATGAAGGAGAGGCTGGATTTCGTTTGAGCAATTTGGATGCCGGGCATTTTTATGAACGACGTAATGGATCCTTGGTCTTTTTCGCAGAGGATATCGATGAACAACACCAAAAATTAAATGAGGTGTTTGTGCAAAGTGAACACGGGGAGACCTTGCAAGTCTTTTCAGCAAAGACAGCTCAAGAGCAACTTGATCCCCAAAGTGGCATCTCGATTCCAGTTCTCTTTGATGGGTTCGAATATAAACTGACAAGGGAGGGGGAGATCAAGCACATTTCTAGTTTTTCACGGATGGCAATTTATCCTCAGGAGCTTGTGGCGGAGTATAGACGCAAGGCCGAATCCACCCAAAATTTATTACAGTCTGATTCTCGCAAGGATATCACGGAACTGCAATGGAGGTTTTTAGCCCCTTTTTCGGCTATTCTCATGGGGCTGCTGGGAGTGCCATTGAGTCGCGCTTCCCCGAGGCAGGGCAAATACGCCAAAATTTTTACGGCCACGGTAATTTTTTCAGTCTATTACTTTACGGGGCTGATGGTAAGAAATCTTGTTGAACAGGGGATACTTCCCATTATTCCGGGCCTTTGGTGGATTGTTCTTGTCTTGGGAGCCTTATTGGCATATTGGTTGGCGCCCTCGCGATTTATCCGAGGCATGTCCTAAGAAATTCCGATTCATCCTTTCTCACGGTCCTCAGATTTTCTGAACAGAGGCAGTAAGTCCTAAATGGCATATCTGGCTGGTTTCACGATAATTTCATGAAAATTCTCAATAGGTATCTGGCGGTCAGTTTACTAAAAGGGTATTTCCCTGTGCTGGCGATATTTTTGGCGGTGTTCAGTTTAATCGTCTTTGTTGAAGAGCTGGATGACGTGGGTAAGGGGCGCTATACCTTTTGGAGCGCTGGTGAGTTTTTGTTGCTGACCCTGCCAACCCGGTTGGTGTTTCTAGCCCCATTTGTGGCGTTGCTAGGGAGCATTATGGCGTTAGGTAGCCTTGCCAATGGCAGGGAACTCATCGCGATCCAGGCCGCTGGAGTGTCTCCCTACCAAATAGCCTGGTCAGTGATGAAGGTTGGAGCATGTTTTATTATACTCGTGGGCTTTCTTGAAGAGGTTGTGAATCCTACTCTGGATCAGGAGGCCTATTTTAAGCGATCAATGGCATTGTCGGATTCTGGGGCATATAAGGGAAAGCAGGGTTTCTGGTTTCGTGATGGAAGACGCTTTATTAGAATTCATCAGATTCGCTATGGAGAGAGTCCAGAAAACCTTGATATTTTTGAATTTAATGATGCCGGACAATTGGATTTCTATATGCATGCTCAGGAGGCGGAAATTGTCAATCCCCAAAAGTGGACTCTAAAAAATATTAAAAAGCAGGTCATTCACGGATACAGTGTTTCCCTGGAGCAGATGGAGAGTCTGGAATGGGATTCTCCTCTTAAACAGAATGAAGTCCGGTTATTGACTCTTCCTTCTTCCACATTGGCTCCCTCCGAGCTTTACCAATACATGGAAGTCTTAAAACGAAAAAAACAAAATTACCTGAGGTATGAGTTAAGTTTTTGGGACAAAATTTTTATGCCATTGAATACCGGGCTTATGATCTTGGTGGCCGTCCCGTTTGTTTTCGGTCCCTTGCGAATGTCTGCAGCAGGGAAGAGGGTATTCATTGGATCCCTGATCGGTCTGGGGTATTATTTGATGACGGAAATTTCTAAGCATGTTGGCATTCTGTTCGGAGCCTCCCCTCTAATAACCACGGCCGCTCCCTTCCTCCTGTTGTCTCTTGTCACGTTTGTGTTATGGCGGCGTTATCTCAATTGAAAAATAGTGGAAAGTCGGCATAGAGATCGGGCATGATCAACCGCTATTTCGTTCCCTATGGGAATCTGATAATTGTCGATGCTATGTAGGGGTATTTCTTTGATGAGGTATAAGCCATGTTGCAGACAAATTCAGCAATATGCCAGAGGGATTTGTTGGAATGAATGCCGATTGCATTCAAAGACGGGATTATGGTCGCAAACATTTTTGTTCCCGTCAGTTATTATGGGAGAGTCGGTGGACTCTATTATTCTTTAATGTGTAAGGGGAATAAGGCGTGGTAGTTCAATGACTGTGTCCGCATATATTATCAATGATCCGAATATCCGTTTGTGGAATTTGACCTCCCGTATCCGGTATCAACGAATGTTAAGTCGATTGGGAGTTGGAAATTTTCTTAATAATCTCAACGAGCTTCCATCCGATCATTCGCTTCTGATTATTAGGGGGGATTATTTATTTGATGCGCGAATATTCTCCTTTCTCTTGAAGCAAACCAATGTTGTCCTGGAGGTGCAGGCTCAAGCCCGGTTATGCCCCGTTGTAGCTCATGTGGAGTCCTCTTTGGCTTTCGCAACGTGTGATGGGATACAACGAGAATACACACGAAATGTTTCAAATCTGCGATCTGTGACAATGCAGGATCTTTCAACGTCCTTTTCGAACGAATTGCGAAAAACTGATCACCCCTATGTGTTCCCCATTCGCGAAAATAACCGCGTAACTTTGGAAGAACATTTATTCACGGGATCGTATAAAGGCGTCACTGATCTGGTGACGAAGTTTCTTTGGCCTGTTCCGGCTAAATGGGCCACTCGGCTTTGTGCGCTTTGGGGGATTTCGCCAAATCAGGTGACATCGCTGAGCTTAATACTTGTTATTGCAGCGGGTGTGTTGTTTGCTTTTGGGCAGTTTTTCTGGGGACTTGTCCTGGGCTGGATCATGACGTTTCTCGATACGGTGGACGGAAAATTAGCTCGAGTAACGGTGACCTCCAGTAAATGGGGGAATATTTTTGATCATGGCATTGATTTAATTCACCCCCCACTTTGGTATTTAGCTTGGGGAATAGGTCTTGCCGCATTTGCCCCTTTCCTCTCCTGGTTGACGGTGGAAACCACCATTGGAATCATTATGATCGGATATGTATTGGGACGGATGGTTGAAGGAATTTTTCAATGGTGGTTGGGGGGATTTGTTATTTTTTGTTGGAAGCCGGTGGATTCCTATTTCAGGCTTGTCACGGCCCGGCGTAATCCTAATCTCATCCTCTTAACGGCCAGTCTTCTTTTTGGACGTCCCGATTTGGGTTTGGAGGCTGTGGCCATTTGGACGGTGGGCTCAACCCTGATTCTTATCGCCAGACTTCTTATGGCGGGTTGGGGGAAAGCCAAGATGGGTTCCCTCACTTCCTGGTTGGCTGAGATTGATCCAGTGAATCGAAATTCCCTGGCAGTCAGAATGTTTACCAATCCTCCGGTTAAGATCAAATGATCTTTCATGCGGAATTTACACATCTTTACGTCTTGCCCGTATTCCCCAATGTCAATGAATCCTATTTCATCTTTGCTGTTGTTTGAGGTCGGTCGGACTGGTCTACGATGCACGTGGGGATCCTTCATAATTCGTTAAGTGGTCGAAATAGGCGAAAGCCGGACCTTTTTCAAGAAATTTACAACAAATATCCAGACGTGCAGCGGGCTTCGGTCAGCACGCCTGCGGACATCCTAGAATCTCTGAAGACGTTTGCTTACCATCAGGTGGATTGTGTGGTCGTCAATGGCGGGGATGGGACCATTCAAGCCACCATGGGGGCTTTGTTTCATCATCGTCCTTTTGCGGTTATGCCCCGGTTGGCTGTGTTGCCCGCAGGGACGGCCAATCTGATTGCTGGGGATGTGGGGTTAGGGAAATTTGAATCAAGCACGCTTGATCAATTGTTGGTTCAGGGTGAAGCCTTGACTCCCAGATTATCTTTTGAAACGCGACCGGTTCTCCGTATACGATTTCCCGAAAACCGCGAACCCCTGTATGGAATGTTTTTCGGGGCTGGAGCGATTTATCATGGGACCCAACTAGGCCTCGAAACCAAACAGTCGATAGGCCGGTTAGGGGAATGGGGCGCAGGGCTGATTCTGTTAAAATTTTTATTGGCGTTGGCCACCGGGTCCCGAAAAGGTTTGAATCCGATCACAATGGGTGTGGCAACCGGAGAATCAGCGCCTCTCCAGGATGAGTATTTAGTCTTGCTGGTCACCACCTTGGATCGCTTATTTTTAGGGATGAAGCCGTTTTGGGGCAGGCAATCCTGGCCTTTACACTATACGAGTCTTCGAGTGCCGTACCGCTATTTGTGGCGTGCCTTACCGACCTTGTTTCGTGGAAGGACGCATCCTCTAGCAACGACAGAACATGGCTATGTCAGTGAAAATCTCTCTGAGCTTCGTTTGGTGTTTAACAGTGGATTTGTCTTGGATGGCGAAGTGTACGCGTCTTCAATGCCTGAAAAGCCTCTAACACTGGATTCTCCCGGCGAGCTGTCATTTGTGCGGTTGAAGACTCAATAACGGTAATGAACGGTTTCTCAACAGTCCTTGAGATCGTTAGTCAGCCGAGTGCTCAACCCATTCCTGCGTCCATTCAAGCAGCGGGAAATTTCCTGGCAAAAAAATACGGGCAGGCGGTTCAAGGAATCTTATTGTATGGCTCGTGCTTACGGGCGGGGACGGATCAAGACGGATTAGTGGATTGTTATGTCATTGTGGATGAGTATGCCTCGGTCTACCCGTCCGCTTGGTTGGCCCTCCTCAATCGTTGGCTCCCCCCTAATGTGTTCTATGGAGAAGTGAATCTGGAAGAGCGAATCATTCGTATGAAGTATGCCGTGCTCTCGATAGAGGATTTTGAGCGAAGTGTGACTCCAAAGTGGTTTCATTCATACTTTTGGGGGCGCTTCGCGCAGCCGACGGCCGTGATGGCCTGTCCGAGCCAAGCGATGAATCAACGGATTATCTCAGGGCTGGGCAGAGCGGTTTTAACCTTTTTGGGGAATGTAGTTCCCCAAATGCCGCAACAGTTTTCTGCCAAAGATGCCTGGAGCATTGGTTTGGCCCTCAGTTATGGCGCCGAATTGCGTGCCGAATCAAAAGGGCGAATCACAACCTTATGGGACAGTAACCAGGCCTATTATGAACAAGTTGCCCATGTGACGTTTTCAGCCCATTTCCCAAAGATCAAGATTATTCAGCGACATGACATAACCATGTATGAAATAGAATTTTCCATGGTGGGTTACACCAAAAATCGCCTAGCCTGGACTGTTCGCAAAGTGCAGGGGAAGATTCTATCCATTTTGCGCCTTATGAAAGCCGCCTTTACGTTCCAAGGAGGGGCGGACTACCTCATCTGGAAAATCGAGCGGCATTCCGGAGTGAAAATCGAATTGACTCCCGCCCAGCGGCGGCATCCCATTTGGGCCGGGCTCACCACCTTTTGGCGTCTCTATCGCAAAGGCGCCTTCCGGTAACTAGCACATTAATTTTCAATCAAAATCTTGAAATGCCGGGTCTCGGCCCGGTAGCCGAGCCACTTTTGTTTCGGCAAAAGTAGCCAAAACCATTGACGCCCAGTCCGGCCAGATTATGAGGGATGAACGCAAGGAGGGGGCGGACCAACTCGCTGCGCTCAGACAAGGCCCGCCGAATGATATGAGCGTTCATCCCAAAAGCCGGACAGCAGGCGTCGTTGTTAATTAGTACTTGTGGTCAAATGCTGCCAAGAAAGTTTAAGTTGTAGCGGAAGATTTGGGATATGAAGCAATTGCTTAAAAAGGCTGGACAAATGAGATGACAAAAAATACCGAAAATGTGGCACTTCCCTTAAAGAACAGTTACATTTTTGGCCATCTCCAATAAACACAGAGGCTTGCAAGAGGTTGATAAGCCATGATTTTAACCTCGGACAACGGCTTGAAGAGTCACGAAATGTAACCGAATACGGTTTTCTATGACATGGATTCATCAAAGCAAGGTGGTTTTAATGTTCGAGATGAACATTGATGGATGGATACATTGACGCGACGCATTATCTTTTGACCCCCTTGCATACCCATATCGACTTCGGCTTTGGTGCGACAGGAGATGCCTTCTTGTCTGCGGCTAAGAAACTTGAAGGTGAGGGTTCACCGCGTCCCGGGATCGGAAACCAGCATCTACCCATAAACTTTCTGAGACGTCATGCCCTTGAACTATTCCTAAAATCGGGAATCGTAGTAATTCACCGAAAACTCAAGTTGCCATATGGTTCGTTGCCACATAGCGGTGCTCCTCACGCCTTGGATGGGAATAAATGGGTGCCGTTCGAACGCCTTCACAGCGTCAAGTGCCTTTGGAAATACTTGGCAAGTCTATTCCATGAACACAAGGCGGTTTTCGATTCCATTGGACCCAAAGACTTGTGGACGTTCCCTCCCGAGACGGACACGTGGATCGAGGAAATTGAACGTCACGATCCTCGAAGCACGTTTTTCCGGTATCCAACTCCACGATCCCCTGAGCAAGACACCAAGAAGGCATCAATGGCTTCGGCGAACGATGACGAGATTGCAAAGCGATTGGAGGCAAGCAGGGAGGGGCCCAAACAATTCATTTTGCTGATGGAGGATGATCACAGAAATGTCACAGGAGCCTACTACTATGAGGGAAAACCACTCGCTGACTTCAATAGGACGCTACAAGAGTGCGTAAACCTCTTCGGCGGCCTTCACGTAGCGATGCGGGTTGAGCTGTGCGGTGGTGGCTAAAAAAGAATGTAACCGAATACCCCATTCTGATATGTGGATTGGGATTTGGAGTCCTTCCTGCCACACTATTTAAACAAAAACTGAACTCTCCGTTTGCCCCAGGCCTTCGGTATAACGAATTTCATCCACTTTTACCATGATGTGATGGGGACTTTGGTTCCGACGCCTGCCGTCCGACCATGGGGACGGCCGCTCTTCTTTCCCGGCGGGCCTTGTTTGAGCGGAGCGAGTTGGACCGCCCTCCCGGATCTCGCGGCCGTCCTATCTAAATGAGGTCGGACTGGGCGTCAATGGTTTTGGCTACTTTTGCCGAAACAAAAGTGGCTCGACCGCCGGGGCGAAACCCGGCAACATCAAAAATCGCTTG